>NYTD01000097.1 GCA_002683315.1 Deltaproteobacteria bacterium
AGAATTGAAGCTCTAACAGGTGCTGGAGCCATGATGTACTTCCAACAACAAGAATTCCTACTTCGTCAGGTGGCAGGAACCTTGAAAGTCTCGACTTCCTCTGTAGTCGACAACATTCAAAAGATGATTGATGATCGAAAAAGACTGGAAAAAGAAGTCGAAGCACTTCAACTTGAACTCGCAAAATCCAAAGCAGGAGATCTCAAAGATCAAGCACGTGAAATCAATGGAGTCACTGTTCTTGCTGCAGAATTCGAGGGAGAACCAAAAGCTCTTCGTTCTGAAGCCGATCGTTTGCGAGATAGTCTCGGCTCAGCAGTCGTTGTTCTGGGCTCTCGAAAGAAAGGAGTTCAACTGATCGTAGCGGTCACCAAAGATTTGATTCCTCGTTTCCATGCAGGAAAGATCATTAAGGAAATAGCAGCCGTTGTCGATGGGAGAGGAGGAGGAAGACCAGATATGGCACAAGCCGGAGGAAAAACTCCAGAAAAACTTCCTCAAGCGCTGGAGAAGGCCTACGAGGTCCTTGCATCTCAACTTTAACGCTTGTATGTACCGCTCATTACTTTTTTAACAATATCAACATGAGCACGAAAACCGTTGGCCAGTCCTGCTCGTAACACAAATGGGAGCTTAGACCCAAAGTCAGCAATCCAGCTATCCCCACCAAATCGCAACCGAGCAATCATTGTCACACGTGATTTATGAACATCTCCGGGCGAGACAACATACATTCCATACAACTCTGCCATATCCAAAACATCTCCGAAAAGAAATCCTCTTCGTTTGTCCTTTGTACTTTCAATCAACTCCTGCTTCCTTCCTTGAAACATCTTCCATTCTTCTGAAGATACAAATGAACGTGGAATAATTTCAAATGGCAAAACAACACGACCATCCGCAAGATCGAATCGATACATACGCTGAAAATACGTAGAGTAGAAAAAGTCAAAATCTCCAAGGAGAAATGTATCCGTATACTTTTGTTGAATCACCGAATCAGTACCACTTCCAAGAAGTGTACAAGCTACAGCGCCTGCCATATGATTCGGCAATTCTTTTTGATGCCAAAAAACTGCTTCTGCAACATTTTCAATGGAAAAATCTCGATCTCCACACCCGGATATGTACGTCAGATATCCGTTATCCATCGATTTTAGGCGAATCTCATCATGATTTTTTTGAGAATACTGTGTCTTTGTTGAATCATCCCAAAAACTTTTTTCAAAAAGTGCTCGATTTAAAATATCACTTCCTTTTTTATTGCGAATAGCAAACTCTTTTTCAGAAGCCCACACTGGTAAAGGAAGCAATACAGAGGCCCCGACCCCTTGAATAAGTCTTCTTCTCGTAACATTACAATGCTTCATGGATTCCTCCAAAACAAATGAACACGTTTCATGTAACACATCATGGATGTATACTCTTGACTCTATGTTCCTATTCAATACAAAAACCAGTTATATACCATCAAAGCAATCATTTAATTTCTTGAGCTATCCATGTTCCTTCTTCTCTTTACAGGCTGTGCATTCTTTCAAGCCGGAGCAAGTCAAAAAGATTTTGAGCAAGCACCATACAAACGTATTTATGCAGAAAAATTAAATTCTGAGCTTATGGGTGTTGGTGACCAACAATTACGAATGCAGAGTATCGAAAAGACAAAGGAAGGTTTGTCTTTTCAAATACAAAGCCAAGACATGTGTATAAAAAAAGATACCTATAATGAGCTACATTACTCGCAAGCTTTGGGAACACCGATGGTCGGACCAAACTGGGAATTGGGACAGATCATGGGATGGGCCACCGATGTCGCTATTCTCGGTCTTTCATATGCTACATTGGGAACGTTGAGGGAAGAGAAAGAAGATCTTCGTCCTGAGATTGCTGTGGGCGCCATAAGTCTTGCACTATTTGGTGTCAATGCATATGCTTTGTCCAAAAGCAGTGAAAGTAGATATAAAAACAAACGTTCAGAAAAAGAAACCCTTGTTCCTTGTGGGAATTGGCGTTCAGAACCCAACATCCAACTTACTGTCCATCACAATGGTTCACATCTTACTACGCAAGATCAACAGATATCTATGGCCACTATAACCGACAGTTGGCTTTCTTTCCCAAAAGAGAAGCTCATCTTACAATGGAAAGCACAATCTACGCAGTACAATGGTAATATCGAGGGAGCACATACACTCACTCCTCAAAAAGAGTGGCTATGCTCTGGACTCGATAGTGAGCATTTGTCCGCGTATCTCAATGAACAGTCTCCACAAAAAGCATTTTCACTTTCAAAAGAAATCTCATGCCCCAAAGCGTTGACACAAAAAATATGCAACTCCTATACCAATCTTGTTCGTGATGCAACATACTCTATTTCCGATCAAGGATTCTCTACGGCTTCTGTTCCACTATCGACTCAACAAATCGAACAATATGAGCAAAAATGCTCTGTCCAAGAAGTATGGACCAAAACATTTATCAAAGAATCACAAAAACTGATCGACAATCGTATTGGATTATTTGAGATTTCAGAACTTATCGAACAACACGATGGACTGTTGAATATCGAAGGAAGTGCTCCCATCAAAAGCTCATTTATTGATTATGCTTTTACGGGAATCCTAGATCAATATGATCGGTCCATCCGGTTGTATTTGTATCCGACAATGTCTCGCTACAATGATAGCAAAGGAATGAAGAGAAGCGTCCAACGGAGAAATGACCAACGCATTCGTAACCGTCTGAATCAAGATCTACGTTCATGCCCTGAATTATGGCCCTCACAATCAGCTCCGTGCTTAAGCTCTTATTTACAATTCATTACCAATCGCAACGAATCTCGTGACTTTTATCTAGAGGAAAAATTTTTAACCTGCACAGAAAAAGATATGAGCCTACAACGTCTTTGTATCGCTCCACTAAATGATCATGCTCAACGGTATGGTCGACGTTGGAAACAAAATATACAAGAACAATGGAAAAAGAGCGTATACAAAAATGCCAAAACGATGCTTCGAGAAGATTCTCCTCCTGCCAAACGTATCAATCAATCCCTCGTATATCTGCAGTCATGGAAACCCGAACTTGGAGAACGGTGGCTTAATGGCTTTGTACAAAAAAATATCAGACCAGAAATCGATGGAATGGTGAACAATCAGATTCAAGACAAGAGTCTGGCTTCGTTTGAGGTTGGTGCAAAAATTGTAGAAAACTATCGAAGTGTTTTGGGAGAACGATGGGCCAATGGAATGAGAAGAAACATTGACCAACAAGAAAAAAATGCTCTTCGTTCTGCAGATCAGCAAGCAAATCAAAAAGCAAGACGTCTGCGAAATTCTCGCTGTTCTTTATGGCAATACCCCAAAACAGCTGCATGCACTTCTCGTTTTTCCGGTTTTGAAGAATGCACCCCAAATCCGACGATAAACAAACGAGTATACCCCGATTGCAAACCCATCAAAATAGAGAAATGTGTTTGTCCCTGATCAAGTCCAATCCAAAGGAAAGAGAAGAGGAGACAGCAACTCGTCTAGCTGAGACTTGGTCTTTTCTGTATTTTTTTGTGCATGATTTCGCAAACGTTGCCGTAAAAGTTGAATGTTGACTTCTGGATGCTCTTCTACAAATTCAGAAAAGGTTTGATGATCCAAAAGTTTCGAACGAATCCCTTGTAAGGTGTCTTCTAACATCTCTAAGAATGAATCTTCATCATCGAGAATACTAGATAAAAAATGGATCCCTTCTTCATCCTCTAGACGCATTTTGTTTACGACTTCTCTCTCATATCGACGCTTGGCAACAAAAGAATCTGTCTGGGCGGCGCGAAAAATAGACTCTCTAAGCTCTTCAGAAAGTGGTCCTTTCCAAAGAACCCGCAGATCAGATATATTATAGAGGGAAAGAAGTATCGTACGGAATTCTTTGTTCTCCGACTTTTTTTCACGGACCGGTTTCCTTGGGCTCACATGACCTCCACATATGCTTTTAGCTCAGCCAACTCTTCACGGAAAGGAGCTTGTACAGGAGGGAAACGATACCCGGTCTTCGGATCCAAATCGAAAGCGGTAACACGGAAGCTAATGGCAAAACGCTCACGCTTCCATTGAGCAAAACAGATCAACCGCACAAACTTCTCAATATGAGCATAAAACTTCATGGGATCATCACCGTAATGATTTTTCAACGAAGGCCAAAGAACTTGAAATAGCTCCAAAGGTTCTCTTCCAAATTGAACAAACTGGTGCATCAGCTGATCAAGAATAAAGAATGGCATTAGATCATCTTCATCAGTTTGCTCTTCTTCTTGAGGACGTAATTCTGCAGTAGAAGGGGTTGCTATGACCAAAGAAAGACTTTTATAATCATGAAACCCATCTGCCCATTGCAGCCACAGTTTTACCAATGATTTGGGCACATCTGCAATCGGACTAAGACCACCCGAAGTATCACCATCCATTGTGGTATAGCCTACAGCTGCTTCAGATTTGTTTGATGTTGATATCAACAGCGCGTGATGTATATTCGCCACCATCCAAATAAGAGAACCACGAAGACGAGCTTGTACATTCTGTAATGGAATATCATGTGCTTTATTATCCCACGATAAATGCACACCAGACATCTGTTTCATAATCTCTAGATGGGTGTCTACAGCAGATTGAATGGCTCCATCATAATGAGTTGCCCCAATCTCTTCTGCCAATGCACGTGCCGCATTTCTCGTTGCAGAACCCGAATTATCTGTACCCATGTATGCTGTTACAAAAGCTTTTTTTGCGTATTCTCGACGCTGTTCTCTGGAGAATTCTGGATGGTCATAATGTATCATCCGATCGATAAGCAAGGCACACATCGCAGAATCTCTACCCCCCGAAAGAGCAAGGGCGATTGCTCGAATACCACATTTCTTGGTATATTCTCGCAAACCAAGTGCCAAGGCAAGTTCAAGCTCAATATGTGAGATGTCCATTATCGAGAACGATGGGAGCAAATCAGCTTCTACCAGCCACTGTAAACTTGGATCTGGAGAAGACTCCGCAGAAGGTAGCCAGTAATACCGAGGGATGTGTGGTGGTACATGACTACAAAAATCTCCATCAATTCGAATGATGGGAGGAATGGCTCCATAATCACCGTTGAGAAGCTGCTCAGACTGTTGTCTCCATGATCCTTCTTCAGCCCGAGCGCGTTCTAATACTGATATATCGACGATGTCATCGATAATTTCAAAATCTTCTTTGAAAAGAAATCTTCGTCCCTCTTTAGAGATTGCACCATCATTGGCAATAAAAAGACTTCCATCAAAGACAAGTCGAGTTGCATCACAACCAAGGAGAGATGTATATAAATATACGCAGTGATCTTCCCGTGAGATCTGCTCAACCATGTTCTTACGCGTACGATGCTTACCGATAGTAAACCACGAGGCGGAAGGATTCGCTAGAATATGTGCTCCGGCAAGTGTGTATATGGATCCGGGCCGTATTCCCTTCCATCCATCTTCACAGATCTCAATCGCGATCTTGCCCAAACCATGTGCTTCAAAGATCACCCCTCCTATCGGAATATGTGCTCCGGAGGGTGATTGAAATGTTTCGACGCGGGTATGTGGCCAACCAGAAAACCATCTGTTTTCGTATTGAACATCTCCTGTCGCTAAATTTTCCTTGGGAACGATTCCATGGATGGCACCATTAGAGACGACAGCTGCCACGTTATATAGAACATCTTGATGACGGATCGGAAGCCCCAAAATAAGTACAACATCTTGACTATATTCTTTGAGCTCTTCAAGCATAGTCCATGACCGAGATAGTGTTCCTTCCATCAGGAGTCTATCTCCAAGCGAGTAGCCAGAAATACACATTTCTGGAAAAACAATGAGTCTCGCACCTCTGGTTTTGGCTTCTTCTATGGCAGATATGATCCGAGCTTTATTTCCAGCCCAGTCTCCTACGGTTTGGTTAATAGACACTGCAGATACGTGTGCAAAAGTCGACATACATCCTCCAAGAGTGAGGTTAAACATAGCCCATTTGTTCAAAAGAACAACATGCAAAAAATGAAAATAAAGTGCGACAGAATGGCGAATCTTAGAATAAAGTATCGGATGTATTGAGTGATAAGATTATAGTGTATGTCCCGTACACCTGGTGTATGTATCATCCACTTATGTTGAGCAGTATGGCTGAAATCTCTACCAAAAAACAAACGCTACGACTTCTTGTTACTCTTGTCTTATTGGTCGCACTTGGTGGTGCATGTGGATTTTTATTTCGAGGACAAATAGAGACTCTCGGCTCATGGCTCATATCGCAGCTCGGAATTTGGGGACTCGTCATTGGAACCCTGATTACAGACACCAGTCCTTTACCACTCACAAGTGAGCCCATTGCCATTATTGGTTTTGGTGCAAAAATTCCTTTGTGGACAATCATCTGCACGATGAGTGTAACGAGTCATCTTGCTGGTCCCATCGGCTACTTATGTGGTCAGAGCATTCGTAATTTTTCCTTTGTACAAAAACTATTACAAGGACGTCTCAAACCTTTGTGTGAGTTTGTACAAAAAAATGGTGTTGCTGCCGTAGCCATGGGCGCCCTTCTTCCACTTCCTTATGCATTAACCACATGGATTGCTGGCGCAGTAGGTATCGGATTTTGGTATACTTTTTTGGCCAGTACACTTCGTTGGGTAAAAACAGCAATGTATGTCTATCTACTAAGTCTGGGATGGATGATGTCCTAAGATCGCTCACAGAGTTCTTCCCAGCGATCATACATCTCTAAGATTTTCTCTTCTTGCGATTCTAAAAGTTGTGACCAGTGTTTGGCATCAAAAGAAGGGTCTTTGTACGATTCTGGATCATTAAGAATTTCTGTGATGCGTTCTTGCTCTTCCTCTGCCGTTTCAATTGCTTCTGGTAACCCTTTGAGCTCTTGTTGCTCTCGATAAGATAATTTCTTCTTTTTTGGTTCTGGTTTTGGCTGTGGTTTTGGCTGTGGCTTCGTCTCTTTTCTCTGCTGTTTACTTTTCTCCTGCAACGCCAAAATTGCCTGCTGACGATCTGCATACGAGACAATTTTCCCTTCCCCCTCAAAAGAGAGAATGTGTGTTGCAACACGATCTAGAAAGGCTCGATCGTGCGAGATAATCACAACAGATCCACCAAAATCACAAAGGGCTTCTTCCAAAGCACCGAGTGTGGCAAAATCCAAATCATTTGTCGGTTCATCTAAAAAGAGCAGATTCGCCCCAGACAACATAAGCTTAGCAAGAAGCAAGCGGGCTCTTTCACCACCACTCAATCCAGACACAAGCTGAGTCATCATCGCTCGCGTAAACAAGAATCGAGAGAGGAAGGAGATAACATGAATGGGCTGCTCATTGAGAAATACATATTCATTCCCACCACCAGCTGCCTCCCAAACAGTATCTTCTAGTTTAAGCCCTGAGCGCTGCTGATCAATCATTCCAATCGTACAACGTCCATGCTTGGAAACACTCCCGTTTTTGGGATTCAGATCACCATTCATCAACTTAAGAAGTGTCGATTTTCCAGCACCATTTGGACCTATAATTCCCAATCGCATCTTGGTGGGAATGGCAAAATCAAGATCTTTTACAAGAGGTCTATCGTAGCCAAATGTGACACCAGATAATTCCAACAGATTTCCACCAAATTTCCCAAGACTGGTGAAATCAAGTTTTATGTCATCACGTTTGGTAAAAATCTTCTTTTTAAGATCATCAATTCGTTGTAATCTTGCTTTCTGTTTCGTGCTTCTTGCTGAAGGAGATCGTGAGGCCCATTCCAACTCTTGCGCCAGTAATCTCACACGTTTTCCTTCTGCGATCGCCAAACGCTCCTCTCTGTTGGCTTTTTCAAGAATATAGTCTGCATAATTTCCCGTATAATGAACGGTCTCTCCTGCTGATATTTCCACAATGTGTGTCGCCACAGCATCAAGAAGATAACGATCATGCGTAACCAAAATGATTCCACCACGATACCCTTTTAAAAAACTCTCCAGCCATTCAATTGTTTCCACATCAAGATGATTGGTTGGCTCATCAAGGATGATCAGATCTGCATTGGAAAGAAGTGTTCTCGCAAGTGCGACTCTCCGTTGTTCTCCTCCACTAAGATTATCACACAACGCTTCTTTTGGAGGAGCTTGTACTTTTTCCAGAACAGCATCAATATTATATCCTACCTCCCATCCAACTGTATCCAACCGAGACTGATATCGAGAAGAAGCTTCTTCATCTCCTGCAGCAATGGCTTGTTCATAGGCTTGGAGCAGATCGGCATGCCACTTGAGAGCATCTCGTACAGCATCCAGAACCGTTTCCCCTTTTAATCTTGGGTTTTGAGACAGCACTGCCATCGTTCCCGTTTGAGATATTCGTCCAGCATCAGCCTCTTCTTCACCTGTTAATATGCGAATAAGAGTCGATTTACCCG
>NYTD01000098.1 GCA_002683315.1 Deltaproteobacteria bacterium
AAACTTAAGCGGGATAGAGGTAACAGTACGATTCGAAGTAGTATTGAAATAGAACCCAATGCCCAAATCGTTGCTAAACGGAGCTTTCGGAAGTGGAATCTGGGCATGATATTTGATCAAAGCATCCGTATATCGATCCGTACCTTCTCCAACAGCATAAAAATAATCGGGATACTCCAGATCATCGATATCAATATCATAAGCCTCGCCAAGTGGTATCGGAACCAATGGTCGAGAATCGAAAAACTGTGCATACACCCGTCCTTTACGAGCATCAAGAAGCGCGAGTGTATTCTTCTCTCGTACCAGTGCTGCTCGCATCTGGAGAGATGACAGTGGTATTACTGGGCAATCTTTCGCAAAAGCAAATCCAAGTGCTGCTGCAACCCCTACACGAAGTCCTGTAAAAGCACCAGGGCCTACCGAAACACCCACCCAACCGATATCATACTGAGCGGCAAACTCTGCTATCTTGGGAATTAAAACTCCGTCTGCACCACGAACGATACGCTGAGACCAGCATTCTTTTTGATGTTCATCTCGATATGCTACACCGATCACAGGTCCTGCGGTATCAATAACCAATACCCCTTTCATCTATCCTCCAAAACGACGAGCAATATCAAAGAATAGAACAAAAAGCATCAACAAGGCCATAAATATCACACCGATCTGCATAGCGTATTCTCTCATTTTGAGGGATACCGGCTTACCACGGATTCCCTCAATAAAAAAGAACAGCAACTGACCACCATCCAAAACAGGAACGGGAACCAAATTGATGATACCCAATGAAATGGACATTAACGCCATCAAACGAGCCCATTCAAAAATCCCTTGCTGTGCTGCCTTTTCTGCTTGAACAAAAATTTCTACCGGACCTCCTAGGCTCTTTTCTACTGCTGCTTCTCCTGTGATGAGTTTCCCAAGCTGTTCAATAATGAATCCGGATATCATGACTGTTTCTCGCGAAGCTCTATCAATAGAGTCCAAAAACGAAGTATACACTCTCGTCTTGGGTCCCTCTTCATATCCCCCTCCACGACGGATTCCCAAAATAGGACGGAATCGATATCGCCCCATACCATCTGTATCTTGAACAACCTTCGGTTTAATATCCAAAGAGACCACAGAACCTTGTCGGATGATATCAATAGAAAGTGTTTTTACTTCTGCACTGTCCCCTTCTCCAATCATTGCTTTGGATACATAGGATGGAATATCTCCCCAAACACGAACAAAATCACCATCAATGCGAACCAATCTATCTCCCGCCTCAATACCCTCGACCATTGCAGGAGAAGCTGGTGGCGGCGCGGAAGTGCAACCGGAGAAAAGTCCTTCATTTTGTACTGTTTCACTCACATCATCAATAAACAATGTCGCAGATAACAGTCCCCATCTTGTATCAACACCAATAAGATCTATATTTATTTTGGGGATCCACTGTGAATTACGCTTCATAACGGTTGTCGCATTCTGTCCCATTCGAGCATACTCGACCCTAACAGAATCTTTCCCGATGAGCTCCTGTTGAATCGCTACAAAATCTGATGTTTTCACATCATTAATCGAAATAATGCGATCGAAGGTTCGTAATCCTGCCAATCCTGCTGGAGAAGCAGGATCATCAACACCTATTTCATTATTGGTTCGCATAGCAGAAACACCAAAGAAAGCATCTTCTTTCACTTCTACGGATACCGTTTTTTCTTCACCTTTTCGAATATAGCTCAGGGGATATTGTCCTGATGGTAATTCTTTCAATAGCTTAACAAAACTCAGCCAAGATTCAGTTTTAACACCATTAAGACTGCGAATCTCATCATTGGGAAGAAGGCCTGCAGATTGTGCGGAAGAATCCCAGTCGACCATTCCCACTACTGGTGCCGGTTGTGGATCGCCTGCCATATACAGTCCTGTAAAGACAACAATGGGTAAGATTAGATTAAAGATTGGACCAGCAAAAACAATGGCTATTCGCGCCCAAACAGATTTTTTCATGAATCCATTCTCATCGTCTTCGGGTTCTTCTTCATCCTCATTGACGCCAAAAATATCGGTACCCGCCATTTGCACATACCCACCAAAAGGCAAAGCGCTTAAGCGATAGTCTGTTCCTTTCCACTCAAATCCGACCAAACGTTTTCCATATCCAATGGAAAAAACAGTGCAATGTACACCACACAGTTTGGCAACAATAAAATGTCCGAACTCGTGAATGGCAACCAAAATACCAATCAGGAGAAATGCTGAAAGAAAACTCATGCGTCTTCTTGCCTCCGCTTTTCATACAGCAAAATCGCTGCACTTACACTAACATTGAGAGACTCTAAATTATTGCACAACGGAATAGATACGACTGCATCACATTTCTTTTGCAATGTTGGAGAGAGACCTTTGGATTCTCCACCCATCACAATTGCAATTGGACCTCGTAAATCGGTCTCAAAAAGAGACTGTCCATTCATATCTGCACCGATAACACGAATTCCTGCTTTTTTTATCTTCGATAATGCTGAAGATATCCCTTCTCGAACGACAGGAACGATCTCAGCTCCTCCCATCGCGACACGCTGAACCACGGGAGTCAATCCTTTCCCCCTCTTTCGTGGTATAACAACTCCTTGTACACCTGCACCTGCTGCTGAACGTAAGATCGCCCCCAAGTTGTGCTCATAGTTCAGCTCATCTGCGAGTAAAAAGAAGGCCGGCTCTGGAGAGGCAAAGGAGGCATCAATCAATGTGTCCATGTGAACTTCTGGTAGAGGCTGAGCATAGGCTATCACCCCATTATGTACACCACCAATACTCATCTCATCAAGCTTTTTTCTATGTACTGCCTGAAGTGGAATATTTCTTGTTTGTGCAAAACTGACGATCTGTTCTATCTTTTTATCTCTACGTACAGATTTATCCATAAATAGGTTCAAAATCTTTCTGCGCTTTCTATTTATGACCTCAATAATGAGGTTTCTTCCTTCTAATTGATCTTTTGCTTTCATTAGAGTCGCTCGGCGGCAAGCGCGGCCAATTCAGAACGCTCTCCCTTTGTTAGCGTGATATGTGCTGTAATCTCACTATTTTTGAGACGCTCAAGCACATAGCTCAGCCCATTTGATGTAGCATCGACATATGGGTTGTCTATTTGGTATGGGTCCCCTGTCAATACAACTTTGGTTCCTTCCCCCGCTCGAGAAATCACGGTCTTGGCTTCGTGTGGTGTAAGATTTTGTGCCTCGTCAACAATCAAAAACTGCTGTGGAAGAGAGCGTCCTCGAATATACGTCAAAGGTTCCACTTCAATAATATTTTGATCGAGAAGCGCCTGGTAGCTCGGCTGACCGTTACGCTTTTTATTATCCCCCAACAAGAATTCTAAATTATCAAATATTGGCTTCATCCATGGATTTAATTTTTCGGAGACATCGCCAGGCAAAAACCCCATATCTCGCCCCAAAGGAAAAATCGGTCTGGAAACAACAAGACGACGATACAACTGCTGATCAGCAACCATAGATAAACCTGCGGCAATCGCCAGAAGAGTCTTTCCTGTTCCCGCGATCCCCGTAATCGTGACAAGCGAGATACTTGGATCCAGCAACAGATCCATCGCAAAACGCTGTTCTCTATTTCTTGGAGAAACTCCCCAAACGTTAATGGGATCTTGAGAACACTGTCGTAATTTTCCTGCGCGATATCGCATCAAAGCATCTACTTTAGAATTTTCTTCTGAAACAAAATATGCACACTGCTGAGGATGGAGCTCCAAATCAAGAACCTTTGGATCCAATGAACGGTCTTGAAAAATGGTCTTCATATGCTCGTGTGGAATCTCTTGGGATATATTGCCACTATATGCTTCTTCTACCTCAATATGTGCATTTAAATAGTCTTCGGCTTTGATACCCAGAGCATCTCCTTTGATGCGCATATTCGTATCTCTCGTGATCAGCACAACTCGTTCTTTTCCTTTCTCTTCAGAAAGCTGCAAGGCTACTTGCAAAATAAGATTGTCATTGGATCGTCCCTCTAGTCCCTTTGGAAGAGACAAATCAACATTCATGCGAACCCGAAGTGTTCCCCCATGCTCCATCTCGACCCCATCCGCTAAAGAACCGATCTTTCGAAAAGAATCCATCATTCGAGATACGTGCCGTGCATTTCGACCTGTTTCATTTAGATCTTTCTTAAATCGATCGATTTCTTCAATAACCACAATAGGAATCACCACATGATGACCATAAAATGCTGTTAGAGCATTGGGATCAAAAAGAAGTACGTTGGTATCAATCACATATATTTGATTTTCCATGGTTATAAATCCTTACTACATCAAAGAATCGTTTAGATTGGATAATAGAGTCTTACTTGGACGAAAACGAACTTTTTTACGAGTATTCATCCATACTTTCTCACCACTTTTGGGATTTTTTGCTTGGCGTCCTTCATACTGTTTCACAAAGAAAGAACCAAAACCACGAAACTCAATACCTCCCCCTTGTGCCAAAGCATCTTTCATCTCATCAAGCATGATTGAAACAAGTTGGTTGGCACATTTTTTGGAGATATCATGTCGATGGGCAAAAGAGGCTACAATATCGGAGCGGTTCATTCGGCCTCTTGGGACTCTCTCACCTGTGCAGGAGAGAAAATACGAACCAATGCAGGCTGAATATCTTGCATGAATAAAATGGTGGGACTCGCTACATAAATGGTGGAATAGGTTCCTACAATTACACCCAAAATAATCGCGAGCGCAAACGTTTGAATCACAGATCCACCAAAAAACAAGAATGCTGACATCGCACCGAGTGTTGTGAGCGATGTATTGATGGTTCTTCTCAAAGTCTCGTTAATCGAAGTATTGATCAAACTTTCCATATCTGTTTTTCGGTAACGAGCCATATTTTCTCGAATCCGATCATAAATCACAATTGTATCATTGAGAGAATATCCAATAATAGTGAGCAGTGCTCCAACCATAGGAAGATTGAATTCCAGCGAAGGAATGGGAAAAGGAAGATACGGAGCTGCTTTACCAAGAAGAATAAACAACCCTATTACAATCAAAACATCATGCAAAAGAGCAAGAACGGCACCAGGAGCGAAGTTTAGGCTAAAACGCAAAGACACATACACCAAAATCAGCCCCAGAGTGGCCAAAATAGAGATCAATCCCTGTTGGCGAAGTTCAGCTCCCACTTTTGGACCAACGGAGTCAGTCTGCAAAATAACAAAAGGAACACTCATATCTGTTGCTATTTGTTTTTGCAGTGCGGAGACTTGACCTGGAAGCTCTATCGCAAAAGAACGACTGTCTTTCACATCTACAACCTTCACATTAGGAATGGATGAAAGTGCATTTGCTATCTCTGCAAGCGATCTTTCTTCACCAGTATGCTTGATCACAAGACGAACACCGACCTCTACCTTAAATGTGCTCTCCTCAATGAAATCTGCACCGAAGTTTTCCTTGAGAACTTTTTCAATATCCCCTTGGACACTCTCTGTTCCTTCTTTTGGGTTTTCGATACGAATCAGATACTCATTCGCCTGCTCATCTCCCACTTGCTGAACATTGACTTGAGCGAATTTGCCTCGTACAGCTGTACGTAATTGATCGGCTTGAATCGGCTGTTCAAATTGCAAATGAACCTCTGTTCCTCCCGTAAAATCAATACCCCATGTTGGTTTGACTATAAAGAACAGAAGAAGACTGATGATACACAATACGATGGATAAAAGAGCAAATGTCTTTCTTTTTCCAACAAAATCATATTTGGATGCTTTTCGTGCTGACATGTGCGTTTCCTAGAAAAATCTTTTGGTGGTTGCTTTTCGGGTAAAGAAGTCAATGATCGTGCGGGAAAGAAATACACCCGTAAAGAGCGTTGTCAAAATCCCAATCATCAACGTGACTGCAAACCCTTTGATTGGTCCAGTTCCATAGGTATATAAAACCACACCAGCAATGAATGTTGTAATGTTCGCGTCGATAACAGCGAGGAATGCTTTGTCGAAACCTGTCCCAACTGCAGACCGTTCGGGCTTACCCAACGCTCGCTCTTCGATAATTCGCTCATAGATAATAATGTTACAATCTACCGCCATACCGATCGTGAGAGCAATCCCTGCAATACCGGGCAACGTCAAGGTCGCACCCGCAACAGCGAGTAAAGAGAACACCAACAAAATATTTACCAACAATGCTACAATCGAAACAAAACCCGATTTTTTATATCGAGAAACCATAAACAACAAGACGAAAATAAATCCGTAGAGCGTCGCATTTTTTCCTGCTTCAATCGCATCAGTACCAAGACTCGCACCAACCGTGCGAACTTTTTCTACCTGAACCGGAGCAGGAAGTGACCCTGTTCGAAGTACAAGTGAGAGTACCTGCGATTCTAAGAGAGCTGTCTGATAATCAGAAGATCCCATTTCAATGCTTGCTACCCCTCCACTAATCTTAGAGCGAATCACCGGGGCAGAACGAACTTCCTCATCAAGGATAATCGCAAAACGCTTTCCGACATTCTCTCCGGTAAGATCTTCAAACATCTTACCGCCCTTGGGCTTGAATTCCATAGATACGTATGGCTCATTATATTGATTTCGACCAACACTCGCATCGTTAATATCATCACCGGTAAGCTCTACTTTGTTTTTTACGACAAAGAAGCGGCTACGAACTTTCTTTCCTTCTCCAACTTCTTTGTATTCCCACATCATCTTTGCATCTTGTGGAATTTTTTCATTCTCAACCAGATAGTCGGACAAAAGTTCGTCTTGCAAGAAGATCTTTTCATCCAGACTTCCCTTCGCTTCAAATACTGCTGTTTCCAGATCACGCATTTGCTCCATCTGATCTTCATCGACCATCATAAACTTGAGCACTGCAGACGTTCCGATTGCTGACATCGCTTGCTGCACATCACTAATACCTGGAAGCTGGATGTTGATCTTTCCATCAGATTTTTTGGTAATAGAAGGCTCTTTTACACCCGTTTCATCAATACGAGAGCGCAATGTTTCTAGGGCTTGCTCTACAGAACGCTGAGCGATGCTCTCGGCTACATCTGGCTTGATACGAAAAACCAAGTATTCTTTCCCATTTTTGGTATATGTCTCGCCTGTGCTGTATTTTGGCTTATTGCTGTCGATGGTCAAACGCTTGCTTACAAAGGAATTGATCTGCTCAACATTAGAAGGCTCTCGGCCATCACTTCCATCGGAAGGTAAGACCAGCATGACAGGTTCACCACGAAGACGAGTACTCTCAGAGATGACAATATTTCCAACACGAGCCAAATCCATCATCGAGTCAACATCACGCTGCACATTTGATGATACTGCTTCTTCGATTTGAACGCGAAGGTCCATATCAATTCCACCTTGAAGGTCAAGACCCAAACTCAACCTTGCACTAGGATAAAAAGCGATTGTCGCTTTTACCCACGTTGGTAGTCCTTCCTCTCCCTCTTGACGACATTTATTCGTACAGGTGTTAACCTGACGATTTGTACATGCTTCTGAATCTCTCTCTTCCGCAGACGCTTCCACAAGACAACGATCGAAATCATCTTTTACGACGTTATTATAAAACGAGAAGTAAAAAGCTTTTTGCCAAATTTGCGCAGCAGAAAAGACTTCTTTTTGTTCTTCCGATGTCTCTTGTTTCGAAATAACTTCTCGTTCTTTTTCATTGAAGATTGGATCCTCTGTTCGCAACGCGACTGTTTTTGCCCAATCCTCTTTTGCTGTCACCCAACTTGGAGCTTCTCCTTCGTTGTTATGGATATATAAACATCCTTCCGCACATTCTTTCATAGAATGAGACGAAGAAGAACACTTCTCCACACACTTTTTTAAGGCTCCAACTGCACAACCATTTTGCATTTCAAAGTCCAAACGTTCACGCGCACATGTCTCACGATCAGTTTTTCCTTTCATAAAATATTTTTGAATGCGCATTGAAACTTCTGACTGTGGACTTTCCTCATACGAGGTACAAGCTTTTTTACAGTCAAAAACATCTGCTCGAATATCTTTTTGTAACCAAAGAGGAAGTTCTGCCGCATCCGGTATTCGCTCTTTGATATCTTTTCGAATTATCGCACTTTCTGTTTCTTTTCCTTCCGCTGCCCCTTTCGCTTCCTGAGCCTGCATAGCCAATCGATCGGCTGCAGATTCTGCAAGAAATGTGGGCGTTAAGGTGTATGCTGCCCAAAAAAGAGCAGCAAGGATGATAGAAACGCGTATCCACCAAGCACTTGACATGGTTACTCCTCTTTTACCTTACTTCGAATTGATGACTTCAATATGGTTAAGCTGGACTTTTGTCCCGTCTTGAGCACAATCGAAGTATCTTCTATTGATAGCACCTCTCCCAAGACCCCACCAATGGTTACGACTCGATCACCAACGATCAACCCGGTCACCATTTTTTTGTGATCGTCTTGTTCTTTTTGCATAGGGCGCTGATATACAAAATAAAAAATACCAAAGATCATAATCACAAAAGGAAGCATTTGAAATAATGCATCCCCAAGACTTGGCTGCGGAGCAGCCTGTGCTATAATCGATGTATGAAATATGTTTCCCATAATTGTTCAACCTTAGGAAGAAAGGGGTTGCATCCAATTTTTCACGTCTTCTCGCAAACGAATTAAGGCTTCTACCCCTTTGGGAATCGTTTCTCGAATCAATGCCATTAGATGTTGGTATAAAAATAAGTTGTGTAACGTAAGCATGCGTGCGCCAAGGATTTCGTTGGATACGAACAGATGACGTAAGTATGCCCTTGTAAAGTTCGAACATGTATAACACGAACAAGAGGAGTCGAGGGGATTTTGATCATCCTTATAACGAGCATTTTTGATATTAATGATACCTTTTGTTGTGAATATCTTTCCATTTCGAGCATTTCTTGTTGGAATTACACAATCAAAAATATCGATACCACGTATTACTGCTTCTATAATATCATGTGGATATCCAACCCCCATAAGATAACGAAGCTTGTGAACTGGTAAATATGGCGTCGTTACTTCCACCATTTCCAACAGCTGTTCTTGTGGTTCACCAACGCTCAACCCTCCAACAGCATACGCATCAAGATCAAGATCTACTATTTCTTGGGCATGTTCAATACGAAGATCTTTATAAAACCCCCCCTGCACAATTCCCAAAAGAGCTGTACGATTCGGCTTGGTGCGCGCTGCCATACACCGCTTCAACCATCTTGTTGTACGATCCGTGCTCTTTTTGGTATCTTCTCGCGAACTCGGCCAGGCAATGCACTCATCAAATGCCATAGCCATATCTACTCCAAGAGATTCTTGGATTCCAATACACACTTCAGGACTGAGCATTCGATACTGACCATCGAGTGGAGATCGAAACCGAACCCCCTCCTCTGTAATTTTCCGAAAATCCGATAGAGAAAAAACTTGGTATCCTCCAGAATCTGTCAAGATGGGACCATCCCAAGCCATAAAACGATGCAACCCTCCAAGAGCTTCAATTCGCTTATCTCCCGGACGCACCCACAAATGATAGGCATTGGACAAAACAATACTCGCGCCCACCTCCTTTAATTCACGAGGAGAGATCCCTTTTACAGAACCGTATGTTCCGACTGGCATAAATGCTGGAGTGGGCACAGCACCATGAGGAGTTTGTAGAATTCCCGTACGTGCCATTCCTGCTTTTGCAGTAATCTGTAATGAAAGTGCAGACATATCCATGTTCCAATAATCGAAAACCTATACCTATAAATGCTGATCGGGTATAACCAACATCGCATCACCATAACTATAGAAATTATACTCTTCTTGAATAGCATGATGATATGCATCCAAAATATTTTTTCTTCCTCCGAATGCACACACCAACATCAAAAGCGAACTTTGAGGAAGGTGGAAATTTGTTAGAAGCCCATCAATAACCTGAAACGAAAATCCTTCTTGAATAAATAGATCTGTTTCACCAGATTGTGCGATAAACGATCCTTTCTTTGCTACAGATTCCAAACATCTAGTCACTGTTGTTCCTACTGCTATAATGCGTCCTCCATTATTTTTGGTTTCCAAAATATCTTGGACTGTTTGTTCTGAAATGGAGAACCATTCTTTGTGTAACTTTTGGGTTTCGATCTGTTCTTGACGAAGAGGAGCAAATGTCCCTGTTCCAATATGCAGTGTGATGGCACTGATTCCAACTCCTTTCTCAATCAAACGCGCTTGTAACGTTTGATCTATATGCAAGCATGCAGTTGATGCAGCTACTGCCCCTTCTTCATCGGCGAAGATACTCTGATACCTCTCTTCGTCTTGCTCATTGGCCTCTCGCTTGAAATATGGTGGAATAGGGATTGAACCAAAAGAATCCATGATCGATGAAACTGATGGAGTACAATGTAGTGTCCAATCAACATCATTACGTCTCAGGCACGTAATCGTATGTTCACGATCAAGTATAAACTGCTCTCCCTCTTTGATCCTTCGGCTTGGGCGAATTAGAGCAGAACAGTGTCGATTGTCATGAACCTTTGTCACAAAAACCTCTACAGAGCCTCCTGTTTTTCGCTTCGTATGAATACGCGCTTTCATCACCTTTGTATTATTAACAACAAGACGATCTCCGGACTGCAAAAGATCAACAAGATCAACGATATTTCGATTCTGTATGCTATTTTCTTTTACATATAACAAACGTGCATCAGAGCGATTTTTTCTTGGAAAACGTGCAATCCTCTCCTCTGGTAGAACAAATGTATAGTTCTGCAGATTAAAAGAAGTTGTGGTATTCATAAAAATTCTCATTTGACAAGAAGAAGATGGCGTGATGATATACTCTTTCCCCTATGATGGAGCGAGTGATGAAACCCAAAGTAATTCGTCGACGAAAAGGTACCCCCAAAAGAGAAGCTTTCGTAGCACAACCAACAGAAAAAAAGACTGAAAAACCCATCAAACCTAAGCTTTCTTCAAAAGAAGTCAAGCCCAAAAATAAAGTTCCACAAAAACCAAGAGCAAAACTCAACGCAGACTCTTTGCTTTCTGAACTCTCCCAAATCGATCAAGACATTTTTGATAAACTGTTAAAAACACCGCAAAAGATCACTATTGGAGAGGAAATAGAGGGAACCATTGTTCGCATCCAAAAGGATCTGTACATCGTCGATATCGGTGCAAAATCCGAAGCCTTTCTGGCCAAGGATCTCGCAGACAAACTCCATGTCCTAGAGGGGAAAATTCGTGCATTTGTCACCTCAATATCTTCCAATGGAATTCACCTCTCACAAAAGACACAAGAGAGTGTCCAGAAAAAACTCGTCCAAGCCAAAGAAGAACAAACTCCAGTAGAGGCGACCATTATCGGAACCAACAACGGTGGATTCATTTTATCTTTATTAGACATGAGGGGATTCTGCCCCAAAAGCCAGATCGATACCCATACTCATCCACCAGAGCATTATTTGCAAAAGACATACTCCTTTATTATCACCGAAGTGCAAAAAAATGAGTTTGTCGCATCGAGAAAAAAACTCTTGGACCAAGAACAAAAAGAAGTAAAGAAAGAGATTCTCTCTTCACTTTCACAAGGACAAAAATCGGAAGGAACCATCACATCCATCACAGATTTTGGAGCTTTTGTCTCTGTTTTTGATATAGAAGGCCTTCTACCCAAAAGAAAGATACCGTCTGAAAAGGAATTACACATCGGAGACAAAGTTTCGATCAAGATTGATCACATAGACCTGAGCAAACAAAAAATCTCCTTATCTTTGGATCAAAAAGATCCTTGGCTCGACCTAGGCAGTCGCTATCGATTATATGAAGAGTATGAAGGTCGGGTGGTACAAACTATCGATCATGGTGTGCTCGTAGCCCTTCAGTTCGAACTTGTTGGGCTGATTCACACCTCAAAAATACCGCCAGGAAAAACCTTTACGGACGGCGAGTCAATTCAGATATTCATCACCTCCTATGATCTTACCAAGCGCAAGCTTCGACTACAGCTTGATCCTCCCGTTGTTATCCCGCAAGGGCATCAACCATCTGGACAAAATCTTAGTGATATGTTTCGAAACCTATTTTCCGATCTGAAAGACTAACGTATCCGCAAACGATTCAAGATACCTCGAAAAACAATAAGAGCTTCTTGTGCACTGAACTTTTTGTGTGGATCCTCTATCAAAGACATTGGATGATGAGTACAAACCGCTGGAACAGAAGAAGAGTTTAATTCTATTTGGAATTCCAATCCAGATTCAGCCGGCTTTCGGTCTCGAATATTGAGTAGTTCAAGCGATCCAAAACCAAGGAGCAAAACAGCCTTGGGTTGAATCGCATTGAGCTGTCCCAGTGCTACAGAATCACAATGTACACATACCGAATCTCTTTTTAGGGGGATCCAGTACAAATTATTTTTGGACAAACGCAGAACATGTTCTCTCATATCGCTAAGCATTTTAAAACCATCAGCATTCAAATTCTTTCGATGCCCTTCCATAACCACGACTTCTGCGTCAAACCGTCCTGCTCCCCACATACAAACTTTGGAATCACAATGTTGATCACGAAATTCAAACACTTTCTTCAATCCATCTACGCCGGTCGGTATACGAGAGTAATCTAGCGACGATCTCTTTTTACGGTTTTCATACACAGATTGCCACCAAGACGGCAACGGAACATTATTCTTTGGCTCCTCCTTTGAACTCGGTATTGGTTGGATCTTTTCTAACCTCAATGGTGGACTGGGACGATCTTTTGGTAGAGTCTTCTTCGGATGATGTGAACGTTGAATTTGCACGGGAGTGTTTTCTTTCTTGTGCAAACAGGCATCCCAAACAGATATATCATCAACCTTCCATACATCCGTTCCACAATACTGCTGCCACTCCAACCAAGCGCGTATATCTGCCGCTATTTCTTCTCGAGAATCCATCTTTACTCTCTCCAACCCACTTGTCTTAACCCCAGCCCACGAAGTTCCGTCAAAATAGCAAAAAGAGGAAGACCAACAACATTGAGCCAATCTCCTTGCACACGTTCTATCAACCACGCTCCTTTCTGTTCTACCATATATCCCCCTGCACAACCACGAGCCTCCCCATCGGTAATATATGCTCGTAATTCTTGATCACTGACATCTGCACGAAACCAAACCTTCGTATGCTCTTGTATATCAATACGCTTTCCACAAAAAAATAAAGACACTGCCGTGGTCAGATCATGACCTATCCCACGAAAACGACAAAGTCGATCAAACCATTCTTCTTCTGTCTTTGGCTTATCGAATATATCTTCTCCTAGATATACCACCTGATCTGCTGAAATAAGAATGTCATTACCTGTACAATGCTTGAGCACACTTTCGCCTTTTGCAATCGCCCTAAGTTTTGCTGTTTGAATCGGATGATCAGCCAAAATCGAATATTCATCCACACTTGGAGGAAGAATATCTACATTAATACCAGCATTTTTAAGGATAGAAGCCCTCCAGACACTAGAAGAAGCAAGATAAATTTTTCTGTTCATAGGCTATACCACAAAAATAAAAGCGAAAATACCCATAACAGGATATGTTCTTCTCCTAAAATTCATTTTTCATATTCAAAATTATTTTGACCCTTTTTATGAGAGTATTATGAGTTCACAGGCTATTGGAATCGATTTAGGGACAACCTTTTCGGCTGTTGCATATGTAAACCAGCATAATGTGCCCGAAATTATTCCCAACGCTCATGGGGATCGCATCACCCCGTCCGTTATCTTGTTTGATAACGACAAACAAATTATTGGTATTGAAGCCGAAAAAAATGCAATGGCCTATGCTGGCCAAGTAGCACAATTTATTAAACGACATATGGGTGACCCCGGTTACCGATTCAACTACAAAGACAAAAGCTATACAGCGATAGAGTTATCCTCCTTACTTATCAAAAATTTAAAAGAAGGAGCGCAAAAGCGCTTGAATCAAGAAGAGATAAAATACGCAGTCATTACGGTTCCTGCATATTTTGGTCAAAAAGAGAGAAAGGCCACAATCGAAGCAGGTGAACGAGCAGGACTAAAGGTTCTCAAAATTATTAATGAACCAACAGCAGCTGCCGTTGCATATGGTCTTAATCATCGCGGAAGCAAAAAACGGTGTCTTGTATATGATCTTGGTGGTGGAACCTTTGACGTGACCATCATTGAGATACAAGATAATGTCATCCGAGTTCGATCAACAGAAGGAGATCCCAAACTTGGTGGAAAAGACTGGGATGATCGATTAATGGAGCATGTGATCAACCACTTTCAGGAAACATATCCTGAAGAAGAACCACTCAACGACAAGTCCATCCTCCATGATCTTCGCGCCCGTTGTACAAGCGCTAAGTTTGACCTAACACAACGACCAGAAACTCGAATTATCGTCACCTATAGAAACAAGCCTCTTCGACTTACGATAACGAGAGAAGATTTTGAAAATCTAACAAAAGATCTTCTGGAGCGAACACTAGAAAAAACACAAACTGCACTAAAAGCAGCAAAATACACTGCTGACGAAATCGATACCGTCCTTCTTGTTGGAGGATCAACACGCATGCCGATGGTCAGACGCAATATCCGAGAGATGTTTAAGCAAGAACCTTCCACTGAGATAAACCCAGATGAATGTGTTGCTCTTGGCGCTGCGCTTACAGCTGCACTTGCCGCTGCTTTGGAAAGTGGAAAAGAGGCTCCTATTGACATAAAAACAAAAGATGTTGCAGTACACTCTTTGGGAATGGCCGCATACCAAGATGGAACATTGTTTAACAATGTGATCATTCGAAAAAATACAACGATCCCATTTGAACATACCGTCACCAACTTTGCCAATACGCACAACGGACAATCCATGATGAATTTATGGATGCTACAGGGAGACTCTATAAATCCTCTTGAATGTACAGCTCTTGGCCATTTTGAATTCTATGGTATTCCACCAAGAAAATCCTTAGAGAGTAAAATCTCGGTAACCTATCGATACAATCAAAATGGTATTGTGGAATTAGAAGCTCGAGACATAGAGACAGATAAAGTTCTCTCTCATCGTATCTCAAGTGAAAAATACAGTCTTCACGATGTAATAAATGACAATATACCAGCACATGTAGCCATCATTATTGATTGTAGTGGTTCAATGTATGGTGAAGCACTGGAATCCGCGAAAGTTGCTACTCGACGATTTATTGAAAAAAATATGAATCCAAACTGCAGTTTTGCTATTTTCAAAACACAATCAACCAAAGCAATTGCTGGTCCAACATATGACCCAGCCAAGCTAAGCAAAGCCTTGAATGAAGTTGTCGCGATTGGAAAGAGTACATTACACCGCCCACTTCAAGCCGCAAGACGTGCTCTAAAAAATAGAGGTTCCATATTTGTAATCATATCCGATGGTTACCTATCCAGAGCAGAGGATGCACAAAAAGAGTGTGCCAAAATTCGTAAAACTGGAGGTAGAATCTTTGCTATAAGTGTTGGACCAAACCCCGATAAAGAGAGCATAAAATCATTGTGTGTGACAGATGAAGATTACGCTGAAGCCTACGATACACTGTCCATCAAACATGCTCTAAACAACATCCTTACCAGGATAGAACGATGAGCGATTCGAATAACTCCACACAAATACTTGGAGAACTTCAACAGATCAAAGGCAATCTTGAACACTTTATGCGTGAGGACTCTTCAACAAAACGTGCTTTTGACACATTATATCAGGAATTACAACAATATAAATCTGATTTTTTATTTCAATTCGAAAAAGGATTTCTGATTGATTTGTTGAGTTTTTACGATAGTCTCGTGTGGTATCAAAATATGTTGGAATCTGATGCAGAAACGTCCAAAGAAAGTTTTTCATATCTCATTGAAGAATTCTACGAACTTCTGCGCAGACGAGATGTCACACCAATGCCAGCTAGCGAAACTCTTGATCGAAAAAAGCATCGCGTAATTCAGATCGAAACAACAGAGGATCCTGAACAAGATAAAGGAGTTGCTTCTGTGGTTCGTAGAGGGTTTATGAGAGGAGAAAGAATTTTGAGAGAAGAAGAGATCTCTTTGTATCGATACACACAAGAAGATGACACAAAGTGAAGATCTTCTGAGAGTACTCATCTATATTGAAGAAAAACTTGACCATGGCGAGCTTGAAGAAGCTGAATCTCTATGTCTCCAAATGATAGATTTCTATCCCAATAATTCTGAATTACTGTTTGTATATGCGATCACATTGCAGCTTCTTGAAAAAAGAGAGCGCGCTATTGGTATTTTTGAACAACTTATACGCAATAATTTCACATCATCAGAAGTATGGAATCACTATGCGTTTCTTCTCTTTGAAGAGAATCTGTTCTCACAGGCACAAAAAGCACTGCGAAACGCGTTCAAAAAAGAACCAAAAAATGCTTTTTCTTGGTGGATCCTTTGTTTACTTCGAACATATTCTGGAAACTTCCCAGCAGCCAAACGAGCATATCTTTATGCGCAATGGCTGGATCCAGACATGTACCCCAAACTCAATCTACTATCAAAATCACAGCTAGAAAGTCTTCTTCAACAAAGCATTGCTATGCTTCCTCAAGAACAACAATTCTATTGGAATTCTGTGATTTGGAACATTACAGATATTCCCGATCCAAGACATCTTCAATACCAAAATTTATCTCCACTAAAACCATTACTATTCTTTGAATCAAGCACGGCTACACTACACGTCTATCGATATAATATCGCACATCTTAAGATTGAGAATCAATCTGCTACACAGATCATATATGAAGAATTATCGATGCTAAAACATTCACCGTTATGGCCCACCATCTCCACCTGACCATCACTCAACTCTCTTGTAATATATCCATCCATATCCATCTTCTCGAGATTCTTCTTTGAGTACCTCCTTTCCTTGAATCCATACTCCACCATATTGTAAAAATGGAGCGATAATAGGAGCTTGTGTCCATTTCTCTTGAAACCAAAGTACACCCCAAACATTTTCTTCTTCTAACCAATCTGCAAATGCCTGTGGATCATTTTTGGGGACAGGAACATCAAACCAAGAAATAAGCTTGCGATCATGAATCGTACGATTCATCCAACACGCAGGAATATTATCAACCAGAATAAGTCGATCTGGTGGAACCTCTTGTTCCAATTGTAATGCCAATTCAAGTTGAGGTCGATAAAGCCGATCAGCTCGTTGAATCTGATACTGTGCTTGTACCAATTGCATTGGAATCGTAATGAAACATATTACCGTCCAAACAGCACATCGAATCGAAGTAGAAAGATTAGACAAACACCTCCACCATGTCCATACACCGCAAAATGCCACAAGCGGGATCAACGGATACATCCATTTCCAATAGAGATTATGATTCGAATCGTGCTGCGCAATAAATGCAATCAATAGCCATACACCAACAGCTCCATACGATAATCCTAGAACGAGCCAGGCACGACTCTGTTTGGGGATAATAAAAGGAGAAAGAACCCACCCCAAAAAAATAAGCCAACCGATTCTACTTGGCAAAACATAGCACAACAAAGAAGAAATAATCTCTAATCCTCGTACAAACCAATCCCACTGACTTACAGCTTCTGCTCCCATACCAGTCTCTATATTGCTTGATGCTGCATGACTCCAAAAAGCTACTGTTTCATAGGTATTCCAACAGTATATCATCCAAACAAGAATCGTAACCACCAATGGAATACCTATCTTTGGTAGAATCGTGTATCCATATCGATACACAAGTAGAAAAATTAATGGCGTACAAACCAGTGGAAACTCAAAACGAACCAAAAAAGCAAGAGCTGCACATCCTCCCAAAATCCACCATCTTTCCTTAATGGCACTGATCAATACACCTATCACAAAGAATGCATACATAGGCTCTCGCAATGCACTTGCTGAATACAACGAGAATTCAGGCTGAAAGGTAAGAAGCAATACCAATAAAGAAGCTGCAATACTTCCCGCCATATATTTCATAATCCAAGCAATACCAAGAATGGAACCTACGCCAGATAAGGTTGCCGCGAGCTTAGCTGCAACCACTGCATCATCATACAGCCATAATATTAAGGCAGAAAAACCATAGTATCCGGGCATATGATTCATGTCAAAGCTACGAAATCCACTTTCGAATACACCACGGACCATAGCGATATTACCATAGTCGCTCTCTTCCCAGCCGGCAAAAACATCCCATAACCAGAAACGATACACTACCGCCCCAATAATAGAAAGCCAAAAGAGCAGTATACGCACTACTACAGATCAATAAACAAAGGCTCTTTTTGAAGCAAAGTAACCATATTTTCAAGATGCTTCTCTGCTCCATCTGGAACATCTGTAAACTGAACACCACAACCAGAAGCTTCACCATTTTCCATAATACGATGCCAACGAACAACACCTTTTATGGTAACTGTTTGGCTTCCATCAATCATGGGTATATCAACCTCAAGTAAATCACCAACACTTGGAGGACTCTCCGTTGAGATAAAAATTCCACCTTCTGAAATATTTTCTGAAAATCCCATAAAAAAATTCGTTTGTGAACGAAGTGTAATTTTTGCTTCCATGCGGAGACGTTGATTTTTTCGCTGTAACACAGAATCTTCTTGACGTTTAAATTCTTCGGCCCTACGGATTTCTTCTTTTTCTGCTTCTGTAAGCTTATTTTCACTCATTTTTGAAACTCCTTATTCCGGTATTTTGAAATATAACATACTTTCATGTACAAATCGTTATCGATTCATAAGATGAATTCGGCATCATGCCAACATAAGACAACGATCTCAATTCTTGATATTTATCGCTGAACAATGTACACTGGAAAACCATTATACCCAATCTTGAGAGAAAAAATGAATCAAGCTTCCGGAAATATCTACACAGATGATGGAATCCGAATACACTGGAAAACAGTCGGTCAGGGCCCGTTACTGATCTGCTCTAATGGTGTAGGAGTCGGAACATTCTTCTGGAAATACATTTGTGCACAATATGCACAGAAATATCAAATCCTAATGTGGGACTATCGAGGACATGGAGAAAGTGATCGTGATAGCAATCATGTTCTGCAAGATATTTCCATCCGAAGACATGCTCAAGACCTTGAAATCATCTACCATACCCTCTTCCCTCAAAAACCTTCCGTCACATTGCTCGGTCATAGTATGGGATGCCAAGTCGCACTTGAGTTTCACAGGCGTAATCCCTCAATCGTACATGCACTTGTTTTGATTCTGGGAGCAGCAGGTCAGTCACTTGAAACGTTTGCAGATTCTCCATACTCAAAACATGTATTTCATCTGATTCACCGCATCATGCGTCGAATTGGCACCAAAACCAATTATGTAACTCGATTTTTACTAAGAAGTCGTTTGGCTTGGCCGTTTACACAAAAAATGGCTCTTGTAGACCCCTACTATACGTCAAGAGAAGATTTTGCTCCCTATCTAAGCCATATTGCTTCCATGGATATTCTTGTATTCCTTGCAGCGGCTTGGGAGTGTCAACTTCACAATGCATGGAATTCCTTGGATTCAATCCAAATACCAACATTAATCATCGCCGCTGAAGATGATCCTTTCTTTCCTGTTTCTGTCATGAAGAAACTTCATACATCCATCAAAAATTCTGAATTTCTGATTTTATCAGGTGGAAGCCACGCGGCGATTATTGAACAACCCGAGACAATTAATTATCGTCTAGACCGTTTTTTTGCTGAACGATTAGGCGACGTTGAGCCTCTTCCACAAAAGACAAAATAAGCTCTGGTATCGCTGTCTCTTGTACTTTTTTAGTGATAATACTTGGAAGGAATGTACTCATTTGAATCTCTAACTCATAATGGATATCACATCCTTTTTTTGTATCTTCAAGCTTCCAAAATCCATTATTCATGGTAAAAGCGCCTTCAAGTAGATTCCAAACCAAACGCCCATCTTTTTTTTCTTCCATTCGAATTCGATAAGAAAGAGGACGGATAACAAAAATTTCTAGTGTAATCTCCCATTCTTGTTCGTTGATTTCTTGCACTACACATGAACGGACCTGTGGAATAAAAGTAGGATACGAATAAAAATCCAAAATAACAGAACGCAGCAGCGTTCGTGAAATGGAATGGTGTGCTTGATATTGAATCTTCGCCATGACTACCTTCTCTTTTTTCGAGTACGGCGAGATTTACTTTTGGAACGGCGATTTGCCTCAAACTTTAGATCCACCGTCAACTCTGGCCACAAACCACTTAAGTGATTGCTGAGGAGAGGCCAACGACCTTTGGATACATCTGTGCTATTGATCTGCTGTGCATGTCGTCTCGCTTGTAAACGCAAATTGGGATTGACTCCCTCAACCCATCGATAGGCTATTTCAGAAACTGCACTTTGCTCAGCAAGAGAAAAACCATTGGTTTGATGTACAAGATGCTGGAGCTCTTGCAGCTTCTCTTCTGATGTTTGAGAAGAAGATATCAAATAACAACATGCATCATAGTATGACCCATACAAAAGACCTCGCAAACGATGTACCCGCATGAACGAATTTTTGTCAGCAAATTCTAGAACGACACATGCCACATTACGAACCGCAGGAACATCCTCAATATGTGCTGTACAAAATAGAACATCGATTCTTCTATGCTGAAAATCTTCAAAAACACGTATTCTATCTAGCCGAGACATCTCAGTTGAATATACACCGATTCGAGCATCGGAAAGAAAAGCCTCTCCAAGTTTACCAGCCATGGAAAGAGCCTCTTGTAGAGACAAAAGATCTGTCTTATTTTGCCTCGGTAAAACGATATAAGCTTGTCGACCTTCCTTGAGCTCTTTTTGCACAGCCGAATACACTTCTTGACGCTGATCTGTTGTACAGATTAATGTTCTTGGGTGTGATATATTTGGAGTCTTCAAAATAGAAAGAGACATGAAAGAGAAGTACTTTTCCAGTGAAGAAAGAGCAAGAGGAGACGGTGTAAAAAGTAAAATATCGGGTCGAATCTTTTTTCTCGGTATTACTTTTTCTATTTTATCCAACGCGCTTTTTTCATCCATCTCTTCAATAATGACCAACCCAACTTTATGCTGGTTTTGTGGCTGTAGTAATTGCTCTGTTCCAAAAATCACCTGTAATTCATTTCGATCAAGAGCATCTTTTTGCGCCTTACTAAGATCGGAAGCCACAAGCTTTCCTTTTACACCAATCTCTGAAAAAAGAGTTTCGGCTGACAAATAACGTCTCTCTGCATCATACTCACTTGAAGATATATACAGAACTGTTTTACCTGCTTTGGCTACCAAAATCGCACAGAAAAAAGCCAAAAGCGTTTTTCCTGACCCAACATCTCCTTGTAAAAGATGCAACATTGGTTTTGATGAACGAAGCTCTCTGCGAATTCGGGAAAAGACGATCTCTTGTTCGTCACTCAACGTTATATTTTGTACAAGCCCAAGATGTGCAATCCCTTCATGTAACATGAGATGCCCAGAACCTCTGTTTTGATCAACAGAATGTACGAGTTTTCGACACAAAAGATAGGAAAAAACCTCGTCAAAAGCAAGCCGTTTTCGTCCTTTGAAGTCTCGATTGGCTGGAAAATGAGCTTCTCTTAAAGCTTCGCGAAATGATAATAATTTAGATTGTGAAATTATATCTGCAGGAATCGGATCTTGAATAGATGCACCATATAACTGAAGAATATATGCAATGATATTACGATGCTCTAGATCATCTATCAGACCATACTCAGCGACAAGACCAGAGCCTTTTCCTTTGATTCCTAAAGGCTCTGCACCAAAAATACGAATATCATCTTCTATCTCTACCTCTCCAATACAACCCAGTCCGTCGCCAACACTCCAATATTCCCATCCTCTGGGCGCCTCGTTCCAAACAATCTTCGCCATTGTTCCATTTTGCTCGATTATGATTTCCCATTTCTCCATATGAGGAGAGAAACGCAAAAACTTAGCTACAATAACACCACGGATCACATACTGACCATCTGGCATCGTTGGACTCAACGTAGCCTGTGCAAAGCGATGAAAGTCTTTTGGAGGATAGAGAAGGATATCGGATATTGTCGTGATCCCATGCTGTTTGAGTATATCAATAGACTCTTGTGACCCAACACTCAATTCAGAAAGAGATCGTTGTCCAAGTTGAGCACTCCAAAAATTCATATTCCGCGAAACTATATTTTTTTCTGTGTTTTGACTTTTCTTGGTTCGAGTATTTTTTGTCGAAGATCGAAATTTATATATTCGATTTTTCAATTCTTCAATCTCAATCTCTTCTTTTGTTTTTTCTGGTTTTGGCTCTTCTAATTCTTGATCAAGAGATTCTGTTGCCACTTCAACCACAGAATCTTTGGGTTCATCTATAACCGCAGCGATCTCTTCTACTTCTGTATCTTCTTTCTCCTTTTTTTCGGCGCTTACAACAGGAGAAATAACCATGCTCAAAACATTCTCTATTTCAATAGATGTGTCGTGCTGAAGAGCTTGCGACAATATAGAGAAGGATGGTAGCGATCCTGTTTTCAAATGTTCATAGAGCGCCGTATCTGTACATTCCATCTGCTCTAAGTATCGAATACATTGCTGTATCATATTGTGCACAGCATCTGCATCTTGATTTTTTCTCGCCCAAAGTAATGAGTTCACAATAGGGCGAAGTACACTTTCTTGTATCATCGTTTGCCTCAGATGTATAAGACTTGAACAATTTCAAATGTTCTCGTCCCTGTCGGCACCTTGATCTCCACCGTATCTCCCTCCAATTTTCCTATTAAGCCTTTTCCTATTGGGCTTTTATATGAAATCTTATTGCTCGATATGTCTACTTCATGTACCCCGACCAGCTTTAGGCTCGTCTCTACCTCAGGATACCCTTCTTCATTGATAATGGGATTGCCATTCTCATCAGTACATTCGAGCTCTTCTCCATCTTCATCGTATTCCACAAGAATCACCGTACAACCAAAGAGTACTTTTCTATCTTCTCCTTCTGCCGGTTCTTTTTTGGTCACGTCAATCACCACGGATGAGGCCAATTGAGCTTGTAGGTGAGAGATCAGTCCTTCGTTCATCGACTGACGCTCTCGAGCATCGTGATACTCAGAATTTTCCGATAGATCTCCATGAGCCCTTGCTTCTGCAATATCTTTGGTGATCTTAGGTCTTTCTACCTCCAACCTTCGCTTGAGTTCTGCTTCTATTTTTACTTTTCCCTCTGGAGTTAATGCTGTTTGTTCCATAATGAACCTTCCAAAATATGTTTATAAAGTTTAAAAAACCAAATTCTCGTTCCATATAACGCATGCGACAAATCTATTTTATCTGAGGATATAGAAGAAAATTTATAGAAAAAAACTACTCTTCTCGGAAAAGATAAACAGTACACAAGTACATGTTATGCCAAAGAATCAAAGTAGTCTTACGTTAAGTGAATCTCAATCTTTTACTATATCGCATACCACGTACAACGTCCACAAACGATACAAGTCAGTAAATCTCAATCGCACCTTCTGACTCAACAGAAACAGTTAATGAAAAATCACGAGTAACTGTTTTGTCAATCAGTGGAATAAAAGAAGAGCCAACCCAATCACATTCCACATATAGAGAGTTTTTTCTCTCCAAGAAAGAACATGCATGATCGGAAACATCCGTAGAAACATCTTTTCGCTTCATTGCTCGGATCATCATATCTTTTGAGTGATCCACCCTTTTGGAACGCTTCCATTCTTCCACAACATCTCGAACAATGGTTCGCATTGCCCAATAGTCCCAGTACATAGGCAGATACACATATGCAGTGCCTCCCATAATAATTGCAAATGCAAGCAATGTCTTACCTGAAAAAGCAACACTTCCTCTTTTGGTACGCATTCCACCTCCATAGATATACGTAAAGAGTATTATTCGTCTAGACGTAATACGGCAAGAAATGCTTCTTGAGGAATCTCAACAGAGCCAACTGCTTTCATTCTCTTCTTTCCTTCCTTTTGCCTCTCTAGGAGCTTTCTTTTTCGAGAGATATCACCACCATAACATTTGGCTGTGACGTCTTTCCGCATCGCGCGAACTGTCGAACGAGCAATAATTTTATTTCCAACAGCTGCTTGGATTGCAACTTCATACATTTGACGAGGAATAAATTCTTTTAGTTTGCGAGTCAATCCATTGCCTTTGTAAAACGATTGAGAGCGATGACAAATCATCGACAGTGCATCCACCTTTTCACCATTTACCAATATATCAAGCTTGATCAAGTCATCGATATCCCATCGTATGATTTCATAATCCATACTTGCATAGCCGCGAGAGCAACTTTTTAGACGATCAAAGAAATCGTACACAACTTCGGCATAAGGGATGTCGTACACAATTTGAACGCGATTTCCGTTGTACAACATCTCTATTTGGTTTCCACGACGATCTTCACAAAGCTTTAGAACAGGGCCAACATAGGTGTCTGGCAAATGAAGTGTCAGTCTAGAAATTGGCTCCGCTATGGAAGCTACTTCTTGTGTTTTGGGAAGCTGACTCGGAGAATGAATATGTAAGATCTCTCCTTTGGTTGTTTCTATACGGTAAATTACCGAAGGAGATGTATTGATCAGATCTATATCGTATTCACGCTCCAATCTCTCTTGCAATACTTCCATATGCAACAATCCTAGATAACCACATCGAAAACCAAATCCAAGAGCATCTGAGGTCTCTGGTTCAAAGGTAAATGCACTGTCATTAAGTTGAAGCTTTTCCAAAGCAGATCGAAGATTTTCAAACTGTTTACTCTCAATTGGATATATTCCGCTAAAAACCATCGGTTTTACCTCAGAAAAACCGGGAAGAGGCTCAAGAGCCGGGTTGATCTTATGGGTTATCGTATCTCCGACTTTTGCATCAACCAACTTCTTGATACCACAGATCAAAAACCCTACATCTCCAGCAGAAAGCTCTTCTCTATCAACCATCTCTGGAGCAAAAACACCCAATCGAAGTACTTCGTAGGTGGCTCCACTCTCCATAAGACAGATCTTTTCCTTTACGCGTATGGTTCCTTCTTTGATTCGCATTACCACAACAACGCCTACATAATTATCGAACCAAGAATCAATGATTAACGCCTTCAACAGACCATCTTTCTTTCCTGTTGGTGGAGGAACAAAAGCGACCAAAGACTCCAGAACATCATCAATACCTTCACCACTTTTGGCCGAGCACATAACAGCTGCACTTGTATCAAGTCCTATAACCTCTTCAACCTCTTTCAAAACACGATCAGGATCTGCACTTGGAAGATCTATTTTATTGAGAACAATAATAATCTCAAGATCTTGATCGATGGCCAAATACACATTGGAAAGCGTTTGTGCTTCTACACCCTGTGCCGCGTCAACAACAAGTAGTGCTCCTTCACACGCTGAAAGAGAACGAGAAACTTCATAGGTAAAATCCACGTGCCCTGGCGTATCAATCAAGTTGATACGATATGTCTCACCATCCAACGCCTTGTAGTCCATTGTAGCTGTTTGAGCCTTAATGGTAATACCACGCTCTCGCTCAATATCCATTTTGTCAAGATACTGCTTCTTTTGATTGCGCTCTTCAATCAAACCCGTCACATTCATCAGTTGGTCTGCCAGTGTAGACTTTCCATGATCAATATGCGCGATGATCGCAAAATTTCGTATGCGCTCTTTGGGAAAACTCAAATTTGTCTCCGTCCTATTCCATAATATTCAAATCCATTTTCCTTCATGGATACCGGATCATAAATATTTCGTCCATCATACACTACAGGCTCCTTTAGCTGACTTTTCACGGAAGCCCAATCAACTGTTCGGAATTGCTTCCACTCTGTGATTAACAACAGTGCGTCTGCATCATTCAATGCAGACATAGCATCATCAACAAGTGTCAATCCCTGTGTATCGGAAAAAATAACTCGTACATGTTCCATCGCTTCTGGATCGTATGCAGAAACTGTTGCTCCGTGTTCCAAAATCTTTTTTATCAACACCAAAGCCGGCGCTTCTCGAATATCATCGGTCTCTGGTTTGAATGCCAGTCCCCACATCGCAAAATGCTTTCCACTCAATCCTTCTTCACCATACTTTTTCAGGAGTTTTTCAAAAACAAATGCTTTTTGTGCTTCATTCACTTCTTCAACAGCATTTGCAATCTGAAGACGAAGACCAACATCTTCTGCAGTAGAGATCAATGCTTTTACATCTTTTGGAAAACATGACCCTCCATATCCTACGCCAGGATACAAGAACTTCGCACCTATTCGACTGTCTGATCCAACACCACCACGTACAGACTCGACATCAGCATTCACAAGCTCACACAGTTTGGAGAGTTCATTCATAAAAGATATCTTGGTTGCGAGCATCGCATTGGCAGCATATTTGGTCAATTCTGCAGAACGATTGTCCATGAAAAATATAGGATGACCTGCATCTGTGAAACTCTTGTACAAAAGACTCATTCTCTCTCGAGATCGTTCGTCGCGATACCCAATCACAATGCGATCAGGTTGATCAAAATCTTCAATCGCTGCTCCCTCACGTAGAAACTCTGGATTGGACACAACATCAAAAACATTGCCTCCGCCTTCTTCGTTAATCGCTGCAAGCACACGATCCGATGTTCCTACAGGAACTGTTGATTTGATGATAACCAATGTATCAGGCTTTGCATTACGGGCGATTTGTCGCGCAGCAGAAAGAACCCAACGAAGATCAGCTGATCCATCTTCAGCACTCGGTGTTCCTACCGCTATATATACAATATCGGCCTTTGCAATCTCTTCATCTCCATTCAAGCTAAAAGAAAGACGACCCGCTTGTACATTTCGTGCCAAGATTTCATCAAGCCCTGGTTCATAAATAGGAACGTCTCCCCGATGTAAAGACGCGATCTTATCTTCGTTTACATCCACACATGTTACATCCAAACCTCGATCTGATATGCATACTCCTACAACCAAACCGACATATCCAGTACCTATGACACAAATTTTCATTACTTTTCCTTTTACAAATATATTGACTATCTAATCAAAAGTAGTCCCTTCTAGTCTTTTTATCCGAATATCACAACATCTTTCATGGAAAGAATCAATCAAAACTTGACAATATGATTATTTCTGAGATATATATTCTGGGTTCAAATTTTATCGTTCATTTCCAAGGAGTCCACCGTGGCAAACCACAAGGACGCGATGAAGAGACATCGCCAAAATCAAAAAAGAAAAGTATACAACAAACACTACAAAAGCACAATGCGTACTCTTACCAAAAAGTTTCGTGCTGCTGCAGAAGCAAAAGATGCTGCTACTATGAAAGAAATGCTTCCAAAGATTACGCAACTCTTGCAAAAACTCGCACAAAAAAGAATTATTCATAAGAATCAAGCTTCTCGACGAGTGAGTCGATTGCACAAACTGGCAAATGTTTCTGTATAGGTTCTATGTAGAACAATATACCCATTCATGTTGAATACAAAAGAGACTCATAAATGAGTCTCTTTTACTTTTCTGAAGCAGAGATCGTACTCTTTTGCACAAACAATCTTTTATTCGGCACAAAGTTCAAGAACAAGAAGTTCTAAAATTCTTCTATCTCCAACACGAGCACTATTGAACAACCTATTGCTCTTTTGAAGCTTCGAAAAGATCTTATCCGCGTGTAAAGGATGTTTTTTTAACGTTCGTAAAATAGCTCTCCGCTTCATCTCTGGTGTCTTCATCCATCGAGAGGGAATCGATTGTCTCTTCCTTTGACTTTCTTGTAGAGCCAGAAGATCACGCATTTTCCAAGAGATTGTTCCTAACATCTGATGAGGAGCCTTTCCCTCTTCCAACATACGATGCAAGAGACGTATCGCTTTTCCAGTATCCTTGACAAGGATCGCATCTGCAAAGTCCCATACAGAAGCCTCTGATATTGTGGCAGTCAATTCTTCTATGTCTTTGTCACTAATCGTACCTTCAGAATAACAAGCGAGTTTTGCTATTTCATTCTCTAGACTTAATAGATCTTTGCCTACCCTCTGTAAAAGAATACTCTTACCATTCCTAGATAACTTAAGGTTGTGGTCCGTACACAACTTGGTACAATATTGCTCCGGATTAATTTTTTTCTCTGAAAACTCTTTGAGCATACTCTGCTTTTTCAAAGCACTTTTTAATCTTCGCGTTGGCCCTTTTTTGGGAAACGTATTTCCTGTGATAATCAACGTATGATCAGAATCTTTTGCTGGACCTTGAATATAGGATAACAAAAACTCTAAAAATCCTGGTGTCGACTCCTCAAATCGACGGACAACAAATACCTGATTTGGAGAGAACATGGAAAAAGATAAAATAGCACCAGGTAATAATTGCTCTCCCTCTTCAGCTGTCATCTTTTGTAGAATCATACGATCGCGATCTGGTACCACCTTATCAAGGATACGATTGGTTTCATTGCGAACCAGTGCTGGACTACCCAATAAAGCATAAACTTGCCCACTCATACTCTCTTCCTTTTTGTGATGTTGATTTCAATATATCGTCTTACCGGACAAGATAAAAACAAACTCTGTCTCAAAGAAAGGACTTCTTTTTTCTGTAGTCTTATACATCATAAGAACATGTTACAGTATAGATGTTTATCACGATCATTTCTTTCTTCTCTCAGAAGATAAGACAGTACCCATAAGGAGCGATCATGATTTTGATGTCTTTTCTTCTCACCTCATCTGGCTTCGCGGCTGATCCCAGTCTTGAATATGAACAACGCTCTCGTTCTTTTTTTATTGAAACAGGATTTCGATATCGTTCTATCATGCTCCCTGATTCTTTTTTAGATGCTGCATTTTACGACTTTGACGACGAAGGAGCATACCCTCAAAAACGACCGGTCGTTGGAGGGCAATTAATGGGTTTTGAGCTATCCATTAAACGAGAGTATAGCAGCTGGCAGTTTTACGCAGAATACGTGTTTTCTACAATGGGGGCAGGGTATTGGGATGACAATCTTGATGCTATTCCTGATCATGAAGATGGACACTGGTTACGTCCGGATAACCTCAGTGCTTGGTTTGGCGGTGTAAACTTCAATTACGAGATTCCCATTACTCCACAAGCAAGATCGCTGTGGCTAAGTATTGTAACAGGGGGTGGACTTGGAGCTGGAATGGCTCAAGGCGATATCACCTATTGGGTGCCAGGATCTGTTGCTGAAACTGATACAGAATGCTATCCAAATGCCCCTGCATATATTCGAAAAGACAGCTGTGCTCCTGATGGATCCAAAGTCGGAGAATATTCTTTATGGCCCTTTGTTCCTATGCTGGATCTCACATTGTCTCTCAAATTTAACTTCGCCAAAAGAGCCATGTTTCGGATCGATGGTGGTCTTCATCCACTTCCCTACTACGGTTTTGCAACAGGAGGACTTTTTTAATCACACGAAGGAAAAATAAAAACAATCATCAAAGAAGCATTATATTTGCAGAGTGCACAAAATTCGAATATATAAAAGGTTGTTTATTTTCTTAAAAATTTTACCCATGGGAGAAACCTTGATTCAAGTAAACGTTCGAGATAACGAACCCTTTGAAAAAGCAATGCGTCGTTTCCGCAGAAAAGTAGAGCGTGAAGGGATTCGCAAAGACATCAAAAAAAATAGCTTTTACCTCAAACCAGGAGAGAAGCGTCGCCTAAAACAACGACTTGCAGAAAAGCGTCGTAGAAAAGCTATGCGCCGAGCACAACGTAGAAGATAATTTCGACACAATCTTTTACCCATGTACGTAAAAAGCCTGCAAAAGCAGGCTTTTTTATATTCAAAAGTTTTCACCTCTTCTCTATTTGCCGATCCCTCAACATCTTGAGCAATTGTTTTACTTGTGGAATCTTTGATTCTATATGCTCACCTTTCAAGGCCGTGATCCATATTGCTATTTCCTGTTTGGATATTGCTGTATTATGCACTCTATGACGAATATACCAAAAACGAACAAAGTATTGCAATTCAGGGTGATCCCACAATGACTCTATCAAAGAAAGAGCATACTCTTCCCTCTCCTCAAATCGAGATTTATTTTCTGTTGAATCAAATCCATACAACAACCCAGTGGCAATAGCAAAACGAACCCACGGACTGTCTAAACATTTTCGATGCTCTTCAAGCCATGTTGCCATAACCAAAAGACTTTTTGCATTCATCACACCAGACTCTATTCTGTACTCTTGCAAAAGATGTGACCAAGATCCTATTGTCCATGTCATACATGCTACAGATACAGAATTCGAAGAGATGGACAATAGCACTGAAGGAGTTTCTTCATCGCAGGTACCTTTTGTACGCACAGGAATATTAGACCAGAAAATAGGTGTCTTCTCTACTTGCATAATAGAAAAACGGGTGATATCGTCAAGACACTGAATTCCATATGATCGCGCCAAGATATGATCTTTCAATTGATAACTTTGAACACCCAATAAAAAATGAGCCTGTGATCTCTCTTGCAAATTTTTGGTTAACGTCGAATTAGAATCAACTGAATCCGTCGAAAAAAGTCGTGTGTCATGAAAAACATGTGTTCTTGTAGAGCTGGAATTTAAGCTAAGACAAGAAATGTAAATAATAATGGAAATTATCATATAAAAATTGGCCAATAAATAAGAATAAACATATAGTAGTTTGGCACTTCACAAAAAGAATTTTTGCCCGGATGGTGAAATTGGTAGACACAACGGACTTAAAATCCGTTGTCCTTTGGGACGTGCCGGTTCAAGTCCGGCTCCGGGTACCAAATTCTCTTTCGAAAGAAGGAAAATATAATGGGCGTAGCAATTGGAATAGACCTAGGCACAACGAATAGCGTGTGTGCTGTATTAGATGGTGATCGGCCTGTCATTATAACAAATCAAGAGGGAAAGAGAATAACACCTTCCGTCGTTGGTTTCAAAAAAGGCAAGCGTATTGTAGGCTATTCAGCCAAACGACAATTAGAACTCCATCCACAACTAACAATCCACTCTATCAAGCGATATCTTGGAAGACGGTTTGAAGATTGTGAAGCAGACCTAGGACTTGTCAATTACTCGATTACGCCATCCAATACAAACGACTGTCAGATCAACATTCAAGGACAAGCATATACTCCACAAGAACTTTCAGCATTTATTTTACGAGATCTAAAACAAAGTGCGGAAGCTTTCTTAGGTGAGACTGTTACCGAAGCAGTAATCACTGTCCCTGCATATTTTAATGATCGTCAAAGACAAGCAACCAAAGATGCTGGAGCATTGGCCGGTTTGGATGTTCTCCGTGTTATTAATGAGCCAACTGCAGCAGCTCTTTCCTATACATACAGCAAAAGAGGATCCCGCAACATCGCAGTATACGATTTTGGTGGAGGAACCTTTGATGTATCTATCCTTCAAGTCGATGGGGATCTCGCACAAGTATTATCAACGTGTGGAGATAATGTTCTTGGTGGAAACGATATTGATCACGAAATCGCGTTGTGGATCCGAAAAAAAATACAATCCAAGTATAATATAGACCTGTCTAGCGACCTTGTGGCTTCACAACGGATTCGAGAGGCTTCTGAAAGAGCAAAAATTGATCTAAGCACCAGTCAAATGGCCAACATTAATCTTCCTTTTCTCTTTGTCAATGCCGATGGTCCCCAAAATTTTCAAGAACAACTTAGTAGAGAAATATTTGACGGCCTTATTGAACCATATGTCAACAAAACAATTCAAAAATGTAAGCAAGCGATTCAAGAAGCCAAACTAAAAGTAACCGATATTTCAGAGGTTGTATTGGTTGGAGGTTCTTCACGGATTGTAGCTGCCCAATCAGCGCTAAAAGATCTTTTTCCTTGCAGATTGAGCAAAGGATTTAATCCTGAAGAAGTTGTTGCTCTTGGCGCTGCGATTCAAGCGGCCTCTCTAACAGGGGAAGCATCCAAAGCCGTTACTCTACTTGACGTTACTGCCTTTTCTCTAGGTATTGAAGTATCTGGAGGGAAATTTGCTCCACTGATCCATAAGAATAGCACCATCCCCATTCAATCTTCTAGAAAAGTAACCACAAGCATTGATAATCAACGTGTTGTTAAGATTCATGTTCTTCAAGGAGAAGAACCATTAGCAAGAAATAATATCAGTCTGGGAGAATTTGAACTCAGCAATATACAACCTGCTCCAGCTCGCTCTCCTCAAATAGAAGTATTATTTAGACTTGATGCAAATGGAATGGTGCAAGTAACAGCAAAAGATCTTCGTTCCGGTTTTAGCGAGCAGATTATTATCGAAAACACAGATGGTTTATCTCGATCTGCACTTGAAGAGATCAAAAATAAAATGGATTCTTCACAAAATCCTGAAGCAAAAAACCTGAAGCAAAAGATCGAGACACTACTTGTACATATTGATACTCTCATGCGAAACAAAGAGGGAGAAATTCATAAAAACACACAAGACCAAGTACTCGCTTTCCAAAAGAAAACACGTACAGCCTTGTCAAAAGCAGAAGATCAAACTCTTCTCCATCAACTCTATGATCAAGTACACAAGCTTCATCAAAAGTTGACTGCGCAGCTATAATAACAACGTACTGTATCTTGTTGATCGCCATCAACAAAGAGTAAAAAATCCTCC
>NYTD01000099.1 GCA_002683315.1 Deltaproteobacteria bacterium
ATTCCATCGTTGGGGGTAGCAAAGCAGATCCAAGAATCATGTTGAACCACATCACTGGCAGGCACTGTATCTGTACCATGCGATGTCGTAACGCCATTTTTCTGCCAAGAGTAGGAGTATGATAGAGATTGCAGATCAACATCACTGCTGGGCGAATCGATGGTACAGATCAAATCATCTTGACCCGCCATCGGTGCACCAGGAGAAATCGAAATCGAAGCCATGGTAGGAATCGTATTCTCAATGGTAACCTGCACACTGGATGTAACGACATTTGCATCAGAGTCTACAACTGTCGCGGTACAGGTAAGACTGTCTCCAACATTACTCTGATTGGCATCAACCGTGTACATATCTCCTGTTCCTACTGAAGTAGAGCCTACAAACCACTCATAGTTTGGTATCAAAGCACCATCTTCTGGATCTATTGCTGTAGCCGAGCAATTCAGCGATGTTCCTGTAAAGATAGAGCTACTCGGAGTGATGGTAGCTGCCACATCAAAACTTGGGGCTTCATCCGCAATGACCGCAGATTGACTTTGACTGGTCATCTCTCCTTGCGCATCTGTCGCGGTGACCGAACACTCTACAACATCTCCTGACGATACTGCCAATGTCGATACATCAAGAGTAGCCATTTGTGCTGAAGAAGTAGAACTGGTGTATGTATCTCCGGTGGTGGTATTATTCCACGAAAAATCAAGACTTGGAATCTCTCCATCGGGGTCAGAGGCACTGGCTGAACAGATCAACGTATCACTCCTTGAAGGAGAAGATGGAGTCAAAGAGATGGAATCTACACTGGGTGCACGATTCTCTATGACTACAGAAACAGAATCAAAAGCACTTCCTCCATTGGAATCCAAAACGGTAGCGGTACATTGCACGAGATCTGATGGCATAGCGGTTGTGGTAGACAAATCCAAGGAAGCCCCGCTGTACGTCGTATTTCCAATCGACCATTCAAAACTCGCAGTAACCAGTTCATCCAAATCGGTCGCAGTCGCTGTACATGTTAGGACTGAATCATTGTACACGGTAGAGTTTGGAGCTATTGCCACATTAGAAATCGATGGTTCTGTATTGGATATGATAACAGAATATTCTGCCGTAGGTCCATCAACATAACCATCATTGGCAGTCACCCGAACCGTCCAAATCTCACCTACATCAAGTTGTGATGCACCAATCGAAGACGTTGTAACGGAGGTGAGAATAGAATCTTCCAACCATTCATAGGTATAGGTCAAGGAATCTCCATCGGCGTCCGTACTCGTTGCAAGAACTTCCAAATCGATGACCGATGTTGCTATGCTTGGTTGAATCGTTAGTACTGGTTCGGTTGGTGGGGTATTCACGCGAAGACTCATCGAGCTTGTCGACGTTAAACTTGTGGTATCCGTTGCAGTAATAATCAAGTTGTGAAGACCTGCACTCAAAGAAGAATGAGTAAAGGAGATCGCACCATTAGAATCTGGTCCTTGGGTTGAAAAAACACCGTCTATATCCGAATTCCAAGAGACCTGAATGTCGGAATCCAGATCTTCAGAATCGGTAATCATACCCGAAAATACAATGCTTTCAGACAAAGTATGAACACTACCTTGTGTGGGACTATTCACAACAATGGTTGGTGCAGAACCGATAGAAAGTAAAATACTATCTGTGCAAAACTCACCGGCTTCATCTTCAACACGCAGCATGATGCTGTGATTTCCTGCACTGAGTCCATCAAAATAAAACTCCATATCTCCACTGCTGTCTGCAATGTTGGTATTGAACACCCCATCTTGATCCGATGTCCACGAAATATTCAACAAACTGTTGTTGATATCCTCATCGATGGCAGTCCCAGAAAAAGTAATATTTTGACTAATCACAAATGCAGACTGGCTCTGCGGACTTGTTATAGAGCATATTGGAGCATTATTGGGACCACCAACCACAATAACAACTGTTTCTGTGGTCGTCTTTCCTGCAGAGTCGGTAATATCAAGAGCAATCGCATGCTGTCCCTCTGAAAGAATAAAATACTCCTCTATCATTCCATCTGCATCAGGCTCTGCCATACTGGGCAAAATCCCATCAATACTCGAAGTCCAAGAATACACCAAATCAGAAGAATCATCTTCTTCATCATCCAATAGAGCTGAAAACTGGATCAGCTGACTGGAGTAATGCTGAGATTCCGAGATTGGAGAAATGATCATGGCTGTAGGAGCATTATTCTCAGTGATCGTGATATCAACCTGATCGGTACCTGCCGCTCCTTCAGGATCAAAAACATTCAAGATGATGGTATTATCGGATGCACCCAAGACAACATCACAGCTGGTACTGCCATCCACATTGGCCAATACATCATCACAAAGAATTCGATCTGTACTCTCCCAACGAACCATCAGTTCAGAAGCTGCATGATTGCCATCTGAAACCTGTCCTACCAAAGTCTCTTGATCGCCCTCCATAAATGAGGAGCTGGAACCAACAGAAGTAATGGTAGCCTCAGGATTGGAGTTATAGACCTTTACTCCCTCTTCTGAGGCACACGCATACAATAAAGACAGAACAAAAAATCGCATATTTCACCTTCCTAACCAAAAATAAATATGACGTATTTCTTAGACAAGAGCTAGAATTACTGCATAATTTTAAAGATTTTACTGTATCCATCTGTTTCTGAATAGATAAAACCCAATCATCAACGGTCATGATACAATCATATTCGAGCAGAATATAAGAATCGTTCTCGTATCCCGGGATTGATACTGCTCATCAAACATGAAGCCAATTCTCTTGATCAGATACGACAAGAGTCACAGCAAGGAGTAGAGCTAGACGAAAAAACAACTTTTTATCTCTCCGGCTCTTGTATGTACTTCTAAATACACAATCGAACATCAAGCGATGTTTATACTCTTTGACCGACAATATTCAATTCTTTGAACCTGCTCCTACCCTATCAATACAAAATGGAAGGAGAAATTACGAGATCGCAAACTCACATACATGTACAGTTCTTCGAGTAGCGGATATGATGGAAGCTATACAGCAAGCTCAGACAAAACGGTAATTGGTTTGTGTGGTGCAGGACATTTTACTTTGTACAGCAACAGCTCCGATACGGTGAATGCTGGTTCTGGATCCGAAAGCACAATGGGAAGTGGAAGTACCGCCATGATGCATGGTACAAAACGCGGAAATGGATCGTGGAATGTCATAAACAGAGATGGAAATCCTATCCTCATACTTGACTTCTACGATGGAAGCGTACATGAATACAATATCGCAATCGAAGAGTATAAACCATACCTCAATGGCACACGGTATTTTAAAACAAGTGGTGAACGAGGACCTAACTGTGACCAAAACAGGTTCCATACTGATGTTGCAATCTACAAATCACAACATCGTAGCTACAAATCCTTTATAAGTCTGCAGAACGTCAACGTACGATTCTCACTATAAATATAGAGCCTTACTTCCATAATTGCACAAGCTCCAACGAGCGCATATTGGATGTTTGCGCTTTCCAAACACTTCGTAGAATCTTCTTCCCTTTTTCTGAACGAACATATACAACGGAACACGCACCGATATTTTTTGACCACATCCTCGCCAATTTTTCTGCAAGTGTTTTGTGTGCGGCCAACTGATCTGGAACTGCAAAAACACTCCCATTCTCCTCAATAAGAAGATACCGAGGGTAACGAACTGGACCAAGAAGAGTTTGTAACGCGACAGCAAATGATTCCCCGTGCTCTTCCCCATCTACCCACCAAGAACGTCCATCATGGTGTAATGACCCCAGTTTAGGCTCCTGCTCTTTCAATACTTCGTGTAATGTTTCAACCAATATAGAGACTCGATCAGCTTGTTCTTGTTTTTGGGCTACCCACCACAATATAGGAATTTCAAAAATAGCGCCCAATGCCATTGGAAGACCTGAATTTACAATGGCCAAGTACACACATAGAGTCGCACATAACAACACTGTACTTTTGGTGATAAGAGAACGCTGTCTTTTCCTTTGCACTCGAACAACCAATGAGTCTTTTCCTGCATTGTGTTGCGGTATCTGTATTTCTTCTTTGGGTAGTACAACAGGATGAAAATCCCAGTCTGCTTTTTTTTCAATGGTCCACAGCTGAGTATCAAGATAATCTTGACCAACCGCCCACTGTTGTAGACTATGTGAAGAATTTTTAAGACGATGTTCCATTCGAGACTGTATTGCCTCCACTTCTCCCACAACAACAGAAAATCGTTTGGAAAAAATTGGATCGATACGTTCTACACCACTACGAATTCGACCTTTTTCGTCGATTCCAAAGGTATGTTGATGTCTTTTCTTGAGCTGTTTTAGCATTCGATCACCATTGGGCACCCCCGGGGAAAGGGAGAGAATATCCCAAAGAGAAGCAACTTTTGTTGGATCATTTGGATCTGGACGTAGACCACGCCCCCTTATTTGATTTACTGTCACCGATGTAGAAATTCCAGTTACATCAATCACACAATTGACTGCAGGACAGTCCCATCCTTCTCCCAACAAATGTCTGGTTCCGACCAAACATCGAGTCACACCTGTTGCAAGAAATTTTGTTGCAAGTGCCACACGATTCGACGTAGTCCAATCTTTTACATCCAGCTCATAGTGATTGTCTTTTTTTACCCATTCTCCACCAATAAAATGCCTTTGTAGATTGTCATAAATATCTTCATCCACCCAAAAGACCGTTCCAGAGACAAGAATCGGTTCCAAATGTGCAGTCCGAGAATCTTGTACCAAGACTTTCAAGATCTGTCTTGCACTCAACACATCTCCTTCAACATCTCGATTACAAACAATAAGCGCCCGAAGAAAGTCTGCTCGCTGTTTATCCTCCATCGCCAGTACATCCAACGCCCCTTGCACACGTGCATCTGCATGAGACAATGCTTTCCAAGCAATATCTTCTTTCAAAACAGGACCGGATTTTCGAATTAAAAAGCCAATTTGTTTCAGCTTCGTGATGATGTCTGGCTTCTCTTTTGCATATGTCCAAATGACAAGAGCACGATCTTCCAGTGTTGGTGTATCCAAAAATTCTTCTTCTTCTGTTATGTCGTTGGGTAGCTCCCTTCCTGATTTCTTACGAATACGACACAAAGCAACAAGGAGACCCGAGCGATTTATAAATCTTTCCTCTGTTAACTCCCACCAACGCTCCACAAGCATCTTCTCTTTCCAAAAACGGAATGGAGCACCAAGTTCTTCCTCTATTTCTTGCAGTTGTTCCCAATACCGTACAAGCTGTGGCAGATCATTTATATCTGCCAATACCGGCCAAACCAAATCTTGAAATGGTGAAAGCTGTGACTCTCGTACCAAAGGAGGAGCTGGTATTTGTACGGGATGAAGACCAAATAAATCTACAAAACGTTCCCACCCCTTTGACTGATACGGAGGTGTTGCGGTTAATCCAAACAGTATCTGTTGCTCTGGATTCCATTGTTTCTTTATTTTCAGACCCCACTTTGCTGTCAGATGATGCGCTTCATCCATGATCAACAAAGCCTCTGGGTTAAATGGTGTATTTGATGCATAGGTATCAACATGAAAAGGAGGTTGTACCGACTCTCCCAAACAAACAAGAGCATCTTGAATACGTTGGTTCCACTGTTCTACCAAGGCAGTTGTTGGCACGCGAACTTCTACAAATCGCTCTAAACGCGCAGCCAAAGCCAGTGCACAAATTGTTTTCCCCGCACCTGGTGGTGCTATAAGACATACACGACTGACACCATTTTCCAATTGATGGACAAGTTTTTGAATGGCACGCTCTTGCCAACAACGCAGACTCCAGCCAAAACCCAAATTATCCCATTTTTTTTCTTTCATGATGTCCATATACCTTGCCCATGAACAATTCAGCAAAAGTTTTCATCTTTCATTGTTCCGAAATATAAAATCTACGGCTTGCGATATAAAAATGGTTATTTGGGTAGATATTCCAAGTATCTTATCGTACTTGTACCAAAAACTCTATACATCCGCTTCGAACCATAGGAATACATATGTTTGTACTACTCACAACAATTCTCTCTACTGGATTTGCCGAGCCTACTCAACCCGATCCTCGAGGAATGGCTGGACCCGATCGCAACTTCGATCTCAAGGCGCTGCATCTTGATCTTACGCTTGAACCAGAAAAAAAGCGAGTTTATGGAACCGCAAAACTTGAGGTTGATCGTTTGTATCAAGGCCCTTTGGTTCTCAATCAAGTCAAACTGGATATTAGCCAAGTACGGATGGGAGAAAACGAACTGACGTGGAGAACAAGGGGAGAAAATCTCATCATTGAGGGAGTTGGTCAATCCGCAATCATTGAAATTGAATACAGTGCAAATCCACGAGCCGGTCTACACTTTCGCGAAAAAGATGGAATAAGCACCGATCAATATTCCGAAGTATGGTCCCAAGGGGAAAACATGTACAACCGCCACTGGTTTCCAAGCTGGGATTACCCCAATGATCGATTTATGTACACAGGAGATATAAAGGCTCCCAAAGGTTGGAAAGTCATCACCAACAGTGGTGTCGAAATGGTCAATTATCTGGTCATGGTTGCCGCAGCACCCTATGAAATCTATGGATCTGGAACCAATGAGGTTTGGGTTCCTCCCAATACACCCAAAAAACAGGTCGACGCTGTGATGGAATATGTACCGTCTATGCACAAACATTTCACAGAACGAACTGGCGTCGCATACCCTTGGGAACACTATCGCCAGATCTTTGTGCAGCGATTTATCTACGGTGGTATGGAAAACACGACTGCAACCATTATGAATGATCGATACTTGCGTTCTGCTCTTGTTCCTGAAACAAACACGGGAGCCCAAAATGTTATCGCGCATGAACTCGCCCATCAATGGTATGGAGATTTACTCACATGCCGCTCATGGAGAGAACTATGGCTCAATGAAGGATTTGCTACATTTTTTGCGTCTGACTGGCATAAAACCATTTTGGGAGAAGAGCATTACGCTCAGAGTGTACGTAGATGGTTTCGATCTAGCTCTACACCCTACTCTTTGGCTGGACGGTATCACCAAGGGCTGGGAGATGAAGGCCGAGGCGTATATGTAAAGGGAGCTTCCGTGCTTAACATGCTTCTTGGAATACTGGGAGAAGATATCTTTTGGAAATCAATTCAACAGTACACAAAAAAACATCAAAATCAACTGGTTGAAACCAGAGATCTACAACGAGCCTTTGAAGATGTCAGCGGACAAAACTTGGGATGGTTTTTTCAACAGTGGGTCGAACTACCACACATTCCAGAGCTGACAGTTCGATGGAGTCACGGGGATGAGGTTCTACGCGTTACCGTCACCCAAAAAGACAGCCCTGACAAACCATTCTATACCCTGCCCATTGAAGTGGAAATTGGAACCCAAGAAGGCACCATCACCCACAAAGACTGGATTGATTCTGCCAACGTACAGCTCTCCATCCCCATGAAAGAAGCACCCAAGTATGTTGCCTTTGATCCCAAAAAATCGGTACTGGCAAAGGTAACCTACAACCAAGAAAGTCAAGCATGGAAAGAACAGCTTCAATCACCTTCTGCCCATGCTCGGCTGGATGCCATATACGGTCTAAAAGAATCAAAAGGAGCGAAGGAGCTAGAAGAAATCGTAAATGACAACGCCAACCATTTCGTTTTGCGAAAAACAGCAGCCGAACAACTTGGAGAACTCGGAGAAGCAAAACGACTTCTGAACGGATTGGAGGCAGATGATCCACGAGTTCGAATGGGCTGTGTTCAAGGCTTATCCAAAACAACCGATATCGAAGCACTTCCGATGTTACAAAAAATCCAAAAAACAGACCCAAATCTGCAAGTTCGAGGCTCGGCCCTAAAGGCCATTGCGGCTATTGATCCGCAAAAAGCACTTTCTCTTGCGAGAAAAGAGGTAAAACGCTCTGTCTTTATCCGAGAAACCATGTACGATATGCTCTCTGTATTTCGTGAACACGGCTCCATATCCGACATTCCCAGTATTTTGGAATATGGAAAACGACATGGCGTTCGCGCAACCGTTTTATGGAGCCTTATTTCTATGCTTGAACGAGAGTCTCTGGGTCCAAAGAGAGATGCCATGCGAAAGAGAATAGCTCGATATACAGAAGGAACTCTATACGACAACAACCAAAGAGTACGTGAAACATCGGTTCGAATTTTAGGAGAAGTTGGAGATAAGCAGAGTATCGCACATCTCAAGAAATTACTGTTCACGGAAACCCTGTCATCCTTTCACGAAAGCGCGAATAAATCCATAAAAAACATCCGAAGCCGAAAAGATAGCGTGACCTCCAAAACTCCAAATGAAGAAGAGGCCCGACTCAAGGAGATGGAAGAGCGATTGAAAAAGCTAGAAGAAGACTATCAAAAACTTCTTGAGAAATATTAAGCTCGCCTTGTATCATAAGGCATCCAAACAGATCCCCACAGGTCTGTGATCGGAGATCATACGATCATATTCGTACAATCCACCTTGCAGATACTGATCTATTTTTAGTGTGTAGATATGAGAAGAAGGAAGCAGAGGAAAAATCTCTTTCGATACAAGGATATGATCGAGATGAGAAGGCCATGAAGGAAAAGACCACTCTTCTATCCCTCCCATCGCTATTTCCATATCGACAAAGCGATATTGATTTGGCAAATTGAGAAATGCTTGAAAAACATTGTTTGAAGCAGGCTCTGTAATGTTGTCGTTCAAATCACCCAAAACAATCACTTTTTCATTGGGCATATTCCCTTCTATATATTCCAAAAGAAGGTTCATCGCATGAACACGCCTCCATTCTTCATCATCGGAGTCTTGTATCTCTATTATTCCATCACCGCAGCACTTTAGGTGATTGTTTATCAAGATATACCGTTCTCCATACGCACTCATATCCATAACCATTGGAGATCGTGGAAATGCATTCCAGTAGGACGACGTTGTATAAATTTCGAAGATGTCGTGAACGTCAATGGTTGATTTTTTATATATATATGCCAAACCTGCAAACCATGCAGATTCATAGTATCCAGCATATTCGGGTAAGGACGCCAACATCTCATCAAACATTTCTCGCTCATACACTTCTTGAATGGCCAACACATCAACATCTACTTGTTGGATAATGGTTTTCACATAATCAATGGTGTCTTGTTCATTTTTCGGAAACCACTCAATGTTCCATGTCATAATGTTCAACACCTTATCGGCGGCGATATCAGCACATGGAGGCTCCACTTCAATAATAGGAGGAGGAATATAGTCCAAGCAATCGTCATTTGGCCTCGGACATGCGCCTGCATATTCTTTTTCGAATACCAAACGTTCCAAACATCCCTGTGTCAACATCAAAAGTAACAACATATTTCTCAACTGTGGGTTTACTGTATTTTAACAGAGTGAATGAAACTTTGGATCCAAAGTTTTATATATGATTGTGTATAAAAAAATGATCAATGCTTCCCATCCAAGATCATTGACACCAATTTCGACACATAAATGAGTAGATATTATCACCAAACCACATGCAGACAAATGTAGATATTTTCTCTTTCCACGATTCAATGTGTGATACCATACAACCATCTATTAAAAGGAGTGTTCATGAGATTGCTATTGTTCATCGTTGTACTCGGTTTCATCAGTATCTTACCAGGAGGTGAAGGAATTATCGGTGTGGCCCATGCCGATTCTTTGGGTGATTACAAGAAGAAAAAGCATGCAAAACGTAAGAAGGTCACCGAGGAAACATGTGAAGAAGAATACATCAAACGCTGTTCTGCCAAGTGCACCCCAAAAGAGCCCCAATGTGCCCAACAGTGCAAAGCAACAGCAAAAAACTTTTGTGCCCAGCGAAAAAAGAAACGCCGCAACGAGCAGATCAAGTTGGCTGCCAAAGGTGCAAGTCTAACCGTAGGAGCGATTGGAGTTCTTTTGGATGACGAAATGCCTACTGTTGGCCCAAATGGGAATGGAAAAGCAGTGAAAATATCCCCCTATACAAAGATTTGGAATCGTGCTTCTCTGACCGCAGATCTGGGTGTAGGTTTACTAGAAGTGGGTGCAACCGGTGTAAACGCCAATGCTTGGTTTCGTACAAAGAACTGGGGACTCGGCGGGCAAATCTCCTACCTGTGGCAAGATTCCGATTATCTAATCGAGGGTGACTTTGGTCCCACATTTTATTTGCCATCGGCAAGTATTGTAGCAGGATTCCAACCATCTATACTCATGTCGGCTGGAAATGGTGTAGAAACAGAGCATGGATTTGGATTACGCGCTCCGACCAACTTCTATGTAAATAAGTCTGTTTTGACTTTTAGTCCTCTTTTGGGTAATATTAATGACCAATGGTATTATCACCTAAAAGTAGCCTTCACATATCGATTTCGTCCCAATGTTGGTGCAGGTTTGGGATATGAGTATCGCGACATTGTCGATCTGAATGATCTTGACATTACGACAGCATCCCTTCAAGGAGCCTTCATATACATTCGAGTCAACCAAAACTAGTATCCGAAAAAGAGTATACCATTCCGCCAAGTGAAGCCTTCGTACGGAACCCTACATCTTGATGGATCCAAACAGATAGATTTTTTGCATTAGAAAAGCCACGGGGATACTTGTCCGTTATATTGCGAACAACGATTTCGGAGATTTGTCTATGTCCCCCCCTACAATATCTTCTGTAGCTGAAAAACTGACCGAGCTAAAAGCGGGCTATCGAGCATGGTTTTGGTTTTGTCCACAACTAGAAGAACCTTATCCTTCATTACTGATTACGCCTTTTCAGAGCGATCCCGACATGACTGCCTTAAGAAAGCAGATCGATGCTATTCCCACACCACCGCAGGCGGAAACCTGTATGGGATTTGTCAATATGACACAGCACGGAAGGCTTCTATTTGGAAGTTCTATTTTATCTAGGAAAATGCTGGAGCGACTCGCCAAATGGACAAAGCGTCACTCCTCAAAGCATACGTCTTTACGGAAGCTAAAAAATGCTGTTTTCTTGAATGTCTCTTCAAAAGGCGTTGTTTTGGATAAGATTGAAGAAGAATCGTTATGGGATGCAATCCCAGATGCAATTGTTTCTGGCACCATCGCACACGCCGCATCAAGTATCACAAAGGCCAAAGAAGGTAGAGACTATTGGTATTACATGTGTAGTGACGCTTCTGGAAATTGCGGTTTGTCACTGGGATCTTCAAAGAGAGACCCAGATGGAACAGAATTTGGTACAAGTGTTGTTGATGTACAGCTTAGATTCCCCAACGCCAATAAACATTCTCAAGGAATATTTCGTACGCTTCCATCTGGGAAACTTGCCTTCCTGACTGTACACAATATCTCTATGGCTGCTTCCATCGTGAAACAGCTACTACAAAAATACCCAGTAGAACTCAAGTCTTTACAGAATGTTCGTATTATCCATTTGAAAGATGGAGAATTTGGAAAAATGATTATTGTAGAGCACACGCCAAAAACGAAATCAAAAAACGATTTGTCTCATCTCGAATCGGTATTAAAAATCATGGATAGAAACAAAGAAGTGTACTTTTGGTTTGCACACGAATCCAACATACTGGCTCTGGAACAGACAAAAGAATCGTTGAAAGAAACGGCCAAAAAAATGGGAGGTGCAGGTACTCGTGGGAAACTTGTCATGTCGAAACGAGGCTCCCTAGATTTCCGCGTCAAAAAAGAGGCTCCCAATCTTTTGGAGTCCTTAGCAAATTTTGCCTCCAATAATGTCCAAGATTGGCCTGTTCTCCAAAAGATGAACGGAGCAATCGTGACACATCTCAATAGTTCTGGGGAGGTCATCTCACGACAGAAAAAGACAACGCTATGGTCTTTTCTCACAAACGCAACAAAGTAGGAGTGTGTAATGCCCAATCAAGTATTACGTAGCAAAGCACGAAGCCAAGCTACAAAAGTTCTCAAAAAAGTCGTTGCATCCAAAGGAAAACTGCACGGTAATTTTTACTATGTTGGCAATAAAACGGAACGAGAGATTGCCATGACCATGGTTATGCGAGATCCAAAAGGAGCCACTGCTGCCAGTTTGGGCAAAAAATTGAAGGCGGATATCACCGGAAATTCAAAATTTGCTCGTGGAACAATGTATATTGAGGGAAGTAAGCTTTTTTTCCATGTCACCAAAGGAAATGCCAAATCCCTTAAAGATGCGTTTCGGGTTCTCAAAAAACAAGATGGTTTGGGACTGCTCAAAAAAGCATTCATCGCAAGTACAAATGACGATGGCGCAGAAGTTGTTGAGTTTTCAGGTAATCCGAATGCCCGAAGAGAAGATCAAGAGTTTAACGAGGCTGAATTTCTTGATGTACTGCTAAGTCTTCCTGAAGATGAAAAAGAAGAATTAATGAAGCTAGAAAGCCAAAAAGAGGCCATAAAGAGTGTCTTGGAAACGATCTCAGTGAAAGTAGAATCCACTTTGAATGAATCCAGTACTCAAATACGAGACATGCTCGATACCCTCTTGGGAAGAGGAGATGAAGATTCAGTAGAAAGAGAAGATGAAGACCAAGATGATGGCAATGAAGAAGATGATGAAACCGATGATGATCTTGTTGGCAATCTCAAAGAAGTAGAAGGTCTTCTACTGCGCAATATGGATGATCTATTGACGCAAACCCCAGTCAATATGGCAAAACTTATCGAAGAAAGAACCCAACTCGCCGAGTTAAAATATGCAGGAGAAGATCTTACAACCGACATCGGAAAGCCCTTGGATCGTACATCACAACATATGATGTCTTTTGCTTTTCTTGAACATAGCGATCAAATTGAATCACTACACAATAAAATCCATCCAGAATTATCCAAAGATGGTGATGGTTCCAAGAAAACAACATTACAACGAATCCGAGAAGGAGAACCAGGAGGAGACGATACAGTCAGTCCCGAATATATTGCTAGTCTGATGGTTGATGCGATGCAAACCCAGAAAAAGTTAACGTCTTTCTTAGATGATCTGACAATCGATGGAGTCAATTTTGAACCCTCTTTCAAAGAAGGAAATGTAGTAAAAGGAACGGAGCGCATCTTTGAAAAATGGGACTTGAAGTACAAAGAAAAGAACTCTGGATTTGAAAGCTTTACCGATATCTCTCGTGGAAGTATTGTGTATGACACTCCAAATGATCTACTAAACTCCCATGATGCTCTTCTCGCAAAATTTAATGCGCAAAATTTTGTCGTGGTGAATGAAAAAAATCGTTTTAAAGGAGTGGGAACAGACGACGATCACTATCGAGACTTTCTTCTCAACCTACAGATTCCACTTGGTAACGAGCATTCACACATCTGCGAGCTTCAGCTTCATCTCAAAAGCATGGTAGCGGCAAAGAGTAACAAACAGCCTGTCGATCCAAGTCGCTATTCTCGATTACGTGAATCCGCAGAGAAACTATATCACCTCCAGAAAGACGAATCATCTCCCGTGAATTTCACCGAAAAAGCAGTGAAAAAATTAACGGCGATTGCCGGTGACACGGAAGGTACACTGCAACTGAGTGGTCATGACTTGTATGATGTAAAGCGATATCTGTTTGAAAATCAAAAAGCACTGCCGGCAGAAATAAAAGAAGAATACAAAATATGGTCTGAAGTCGCGTCAGAGGACATGTATGCCAAAGCATGGATGGAACTTCAAAAAGAACATGAAGGCATGAACTGGCAAGGATTATATGACCTAACCTTTATGGGCTAAATTGGTTTTGATATGCATAGATGTTGGATGAACTGATGCGATTATTTTTTAGAATAATTGAAGATGATATGACCAACTATGGATTGTTTATTATCAACACAATGAAATTAATATAAAATATAGCCTGTAACAAGGTTCCGTTTCACAATCGGTACTCCAAACTTCGGGTTACATTTTTTAGATATTTGAATCTTTTTCGGTCTTTACAATCGATAATAAAGTCCCTGAAATCTGGAAATAGAGAAAACAGACTGCTTGTACGAAGCAATCTAGATATTTTCATTCAATGTGGTACTGTTAGAAAATACAATTGAAAATCGTATTATTCAAAAACCTGAATCTCAGGAAACAAGATGGGCTATGATCAATGTAGATATTGCGCACAGGCCTACCTCTCCACAAGCGGCTCGTTGTACAGCTTGCGATGAGCCCAATCCTTCCGAATATGTCCAAACAGCGACAGACCGAAAAGGCTACTTCTTCTGGGTGGTCATTTTTGCTGCAGCATCAGTCATGTTTCCCGAATATGCTGGAATCTGTCAAATTATCGCAGGAATATTTTTATATTCTTTCCTCGACACAATTATCCCACTAACTCAAATCTTGGTTCTTCTATTTTTCCTGTGGTTATTTAGCAACGTATTTGGACAATGAATAATTCATTTCACATCGCAAACCCAAGAACAAATTCGATCCATCCTTTTTGACTTTGTTTTCGACCTTCTTTACCAATACGTTCATCGCTAATGGAGATCACCGTATGCCATTCTTGAGTATAGGCGTTCATGGCACCATCTAAAAGCATTCCACAAAAAATCCCCTCTGATAGCAGAATGGGAAAATCAGATTTCATTCCTGTAAAAGAAGAAATCCAAGGTACGGAATAGATGGTTGGGATGGGGAATGTAAAATGAGAATTGGATGGGTAGGTAATGGAACCTCGCCACACAACATCAATCACGGTCTCTGAATCATTTTTTTGTGCTTCCATGTATAAAGTCCCATCTGATACAGCCAATGTGAGGGGTACACGTATATTATCGGTGCGCATTAGCTCCCCATAATACCCATTGCCATTATTTCCATGCTCCTTCTTGGTCTTAAACTCTACGAGTTGATTTTTAAGTTTCTTGGGAGTACCCTTTTTGGCTTTTTTGGCTTTTGGAATTTCTTTTGCCACAAGTGTACGGATCCTACGGGATGAAAACATCCAATTTCCGTTTCCTCTGGATACATCTTTTTTCTGTGCTTTCTTTCCTTTACATTGATTCTGTCGTATTTTTTTGGATTGATTTTCCATTCCATTTTTGGTCGGATCCGAAGCAAAAGACATATAAAAAGTTTCCCACGCTACTTCAGGTAGACCAGCAAAAAATCCTCCCGAAGCAAGGAGAAAATTAAAACCATGCACTCCAATATGCTCTTGTGCCGAAAACAAAGGCCCCTTCTTGTGCTTTTGTCCTGCCTTGTATGCTTGGGGCATATATGAACAAAAACTCTCCTTCTTTGCTGCAGTGAAACCAAGGACACGACAATGGAGATCAATTGTCGTGCGACCATATTCTATAAGTCCAACATTCCAAATCACCAGCGGAGACAAACCGATAATCAACCAAAATCGGATGCCTTTTTTGGATGCAGAAGGCCAAAAACACCAGAGCATGGCAATGGAATATACAAAAGAAATATACATCCTATAGGAGAGCATCCATCCCATCAAAGAAATCCATACAAAACAAAATATATAGCGAATAGATCTCATTTTTTCTCCAATGTTAATACATACAGTCTTATGAAGACGATGACTCATCAGGCTTTTGCCACCAATAAAATCCATCCAAGAGATCATCACACCAGCCACTCGTATTCGATTCAGACAAGTCTTCTTCAAAATAACCGTTTGGGAACCTCTTTTGAACATCTGGTGTGTCCAACATCGTCCCACGTCCTTCCACTTGATAATATGTAGTATCGTTTCGAGGCGTGAACGTACGCGTACGTAACGTTAAATCTGCAAGATTCATTATGGGTATAATTTTCTTTCGACCCCACAATGTGTCCACCAAAATCAATTGTTGTGCCTGCCGGTCTGCGACATAAAAATATTCCATGCTTTTCAATCGATTCAAAGCAATACAAAGAACCATATAGGCGCAAAGATAAAATTGAGATTTATAAAAAGGATACGAAAATGTCCAGAATGTAATCACTCCGATCATGATTGCAGAGTATGCAAAAATAAAACCAAGTCCCCAACCCTCCCATCCAGAAGCGGGATTGAACACCCAATAGCGTTCTTTTTGAGACAAATACGTATTCAGTAATCTTCCTCGCCATACATAGACTTTGGAAAAGAAAAAACTCAACAGCGCGAGGGCGGCAAAAACAACTGTTGTTTGATGTTCCTGAATCAACTCTTCATGCGGTATAGTGGAAATAATAAGAGGCTGCTGTGTGGTAGATATGATCTGATGCGTCTTCTCTTCTCCATGTTGGACTTTTCCATATACAGTTACCCGCTGATTGGGAAAGGAAGTAATCAACATGTCTGTTGACCGATTTGCCTCTTCGCCAAACATCGCTTTTACTTTTTCTATATCATAATCTTTTGTGACATCTTGTATCCCCAGATAAAGAGGAGAATCAAAATCTCTCAGCGGAAAACTTCCTTTTTTGGGCTTCAAAAACAGATCTTGTTTTTCATGAGAAATATATAGATGATCACTGATATCCATGACATAGTGTACATCTGGAATGGTTGTTTTGGTCGCGGATTGTCCGGTTCCTTTCGTATATTCATGGGATAGTTGAATATCTGCAAAAATAACCG
>NYTD01000100.1 GCA_002683315.1 Deltaproteobacteria bacterium
CAGTTTGTACCGCATAGAAAATACCAATATCATATGTGGTAACATTCCAGGATTTTAAGCATTGTTCTACATGCCACATTTGCGGTGTATCTTTAAAGTTCACACTTGCCATTACTTATTATCCTCAAATAGGTCTAATTGATCATGGTGCTTTTGCTTTTTAAGGTATTCATCTAGCGCAGCTCTAATGATTAGTATTTCGGGGTTAGACTTCCTACCCTGCCGCTTAGAGGCATCGGGGTTATCAAACTTAGAGCGGTCCTTACTAGCCAGTTCTGCCACTTGCTCTGTACTCATTTGCCTAATCAACTGGTTTATTGATCTACGTTGATCATGACGCAATCTCACCGCATATGGCTCAGTTAGATTCTTTGTCGGTTTTGCCATTTGTTATTTTGCTTTCTCCATTAACTTTATCGTCAATAGTAGTGTTGCCTATAGTCCGTTTGGCTAAGTCTTTAAGGCGTTCATCAAGCAGTTCTATAGGTGTTATTAGCCTCAAGCCTCGAGGCTCTTTCTTCTTTGGTTTCTGCATCATTAATTCTCTTAACTGCACTTTTAGAAAACTTCGCATTGCCTGTTCTAGATGTGAAGTTGGCTTCGGTTAGCTTTTGGGCTATTGCACTGTAGCTTAAGCGAGAAGTGCGATAGCCTCTCACGATTTTAATTAATTCCTGCTCATCATCATCGGGGATCTCTTGACCATCTTCATCGAGTTTCCACCCAAGCGGAGTTTTGCCGCCTGTATACTGGCCCTTTGACTTTTTAGCTTTCATAGCGGTTTTAGTACGCTCGCCAATTTCCTCACGTTCCCACTGAGAAACTGACATGAGAATGTTTAGAATTAAGCGGCCACTTGGAGTTGTGGTGTCTACTTGATCAGATACCGATATAAGAGCAGCCTTATTAAACAGGTCCTCAATGAGAACATTTAGATCTTTAATTGAGCGTGTAAGGCGATCAAGTTTGGCTACTACTAAGCCATGAGCTGCGCCATTCTTAATCATGGTCATAGCTGACTGTATGCCAGTTCGCTCTAGAGTTTTAGCTGAAGCCCCTGCATCAACAATGATCTCAACAAGTTCAAGCTCATAAAGTTCACAATATTGTCTGATCTTCAACTCTTGAGCTTCTAAGCTTAGCCCCGATTGCTCTTGCTTTGCTGTGCTTACTCTCACATATCCGATGACTTTCATGATGTACCCTTAACTATGAGACTTTTTAATACTGAACATTATTTTAGAAAACTACTACTAGTTAGCTAGTAAGGTCAAGTATAATAAATTAGAAAATTAACTAAGCGTTCCATGTGCGTTCCCAAGTGGAACGTTTTGAGCTGATTTAGAGGACTAAAACATGATTGAGTTAAACTTAAATATAGTACCAGTACCAAAGCAGAGACCCCGATCCACCAAAACAGGTCGAGTCTACACACCTAGAGAAACCGCAGATTATGAGCGTTCTATTGCTAGGTTAGTAGGTCATTATCCTGCTCAACTTGGAGCGTTGGCTTTAGATGTATCATTTCTACTTAAGCGGCCAGTAAGAACACCAAAGTCAATGCAGGGTAGATTTATGAAAGCAGGCTCTAGAGGTGACCTCGATAACTACATCAAGTCTTTACTAGATGGTTTCCAAAGAGGCGGCCTAGTTCCCAATGATGCTGCAGTTACTCAGATTAACGCTAAGAAAGTCTATTGCGCCATAGATGAAGAGCCACATATCGAGTTTAAGCTCTGGTCACTTGGTGAACAGGTAACACTCGAAACGCTACTAATAGATGAGCCAAATTATAGGTGAAAAGCGGCACAGCTCACGCGCGTGAGAAATTGAAGCTCCTGGTATGTTCATCACAAATCAATAATAATGAATGAGGTAAAAGCTATGAATATGACGCTGCTCAAGCTACCTACTTTGCACAAAGTTGAAGTAGTAAATTGGCGAATGGATATGATCATTTTGCTAAGTCGAGGTGTCTCAGTGGTCGAGGCATGTGAAACGCTAGATGTACCAAGATCTACATTTTATAGGCATCTCAACAGTGACCCAACTTTTAAGCATCAAGTGGAACGTGCCAAGACCTTAGTATCAATCGAGCTATTCCAAATTATTCGAGATGCTAAAGAGTGGAGAGCTGCGGCTTGGTTATTAGAGAAGCGTTTCCCGACGGAGTACGGAACTGCTAGACAACGTTTAAAATATGCAGGTTGCACTTGCGGCGCAGCATCAAAGATTATTAGGTCGAGGTAGTGTTTAGCCTGTGGCTGATGTCATGGCTTTGGGTTGATTTGAAGATTATCGCTTGATTTTTATTGATTTTGAAATTGATCAATAGAGTCGCTTACAGCGTTAGCAAACTTAGTGATCTCTTGATAAGAGGGAGCTGATAAAGACTCCCAATTAAACTCTTGACCTATGTAAGTTTTTAATTGTTCTTTTGATGCTGGGTATAAGACAACTATATCTTTATCGCTAGCACTGTTGCCAAATTTGACGCTGTGAAAAGTTGGAGTAACAGGCTGATAAAACCTAAGTAGATAAAGAACAATACACCAAATAATTGTTCCAACAAAATCTTCTCCATCGAAATCACTCTCTGCTATACTTCTTATGACATACCCTAGCACAAAAAGTATGGGTAGAATTGTACTAAGCTTTCTCATTAAGTTTGCCGTTGATAAGCTAGGCTCGGCCGCTTTTTCAACATGAACCATAGCAATGTTACGAACGGGGTAACGTGTAGCATCAATAGTAACATTTACTTCGTCTACTTTGACCTGTTTGCCATTGAGATTACCCTCATAAAACACTTTCATCTTTTGCTCCTGGGTTTGTAAATGATGTAAGTCAAAAAGTTTGGCCATGTATATACAGGTTTAAACACTTGTTGAGAACTGAGCATGTGATCAGATGCAGGTTGCACTTGTGGCGCAGCGTCAAAGATTGTTCGGTCGAGGTGAAAGCCTGTTGAGTTGTTTGCATGTTTGAATGAGTTAGTATGAACCTGCTTGTTTCGCTCTCATCTTAAACTTATTAATCAAGGTTGAACTATGCCACTCATTTCTTGTCCAGACTGTAGTTCCCAAGTCTCTAGCAGAGCTGTTGCCTGCCCGAAATGTGGTTGCCCTATTGCAGGTACACAACAGGCTAAAAAGACAGCAACACCAAAGAAAGTAAGAAATCAGAGGGAATGCAGTAGATGCGGTGGAATATCTACCATGAGTTGGACAGGAAGCCTAAGCCCCGGCTTTTTTAAATGCTTGAAGAGTTCATGCAGCCTCCATAAGAATCCAAAGTGCTATGACTGTATGAATGAAACCGAGCCTAAGTTTCACATTGGTTTTATGGGTGCTAAATGTCCAAAGTGTGGAGGTAAGTCTATGTATGCTTAATCTGAGGTAAGCCTTAATGTTTTGCCTCAGAGAATAAGATTCCTGACTTTGGCCCTCATTTTAATGCTTTAGAGCTGATGAACTGTGGCTGACATGTAGTTAAGCGGAGTGTCAGACGCAGTAACTAACACTTAACGTTACGTTACGTTGAAGCCTGTTTTGTGGAAACAATCGGGGCTAACTTAACTTTTAGGTGTGACTTAGTAGATTTTCGCTGCAACTTAGTAGATTTTCGTTGTGACTTAGTAGATTTTCATTTCTTGCCAAGTTTGAGTTTATCTCTATTTCGTCTCTGAGTTTCAAGCCCTCCCCTGCGCCCTGCTATGGACTTTTTAGCTCCCTCTAAGATCAATTGCTTACCATCATCATTGACATGGCCTAGACCTAGTAGACCATCAACTTTGACTATTGCTTCATGTTTCACAAAAGCATCTATAGCGTTATCAACGTCTGATTTGCGGCTAAAGCCTACTCGATTTTGGAAATACTGGTATGCCTCATCATCAAGCTGAACACCTAAGCCACCGCTATCATAATATGCATGTGAGTTCTGAACTAGCCATGAGCCTATTGCAAGCCCGAAACGATTATAGAATGGCCTAGACCTGCCGACGCCTTTAGGGTGATTAAGTATCGGGATTAAACGTTCATGATCCGTTAAGGGCTGCCAAAAGCCCTCCATGTAGCTTACAATCAATTGCTCATTACGCTTACGGCCACCAAAGGCCAGTAGCTTTGAGTGATCCTGCCAACTAGTACCCCATCTTAGAGCCTCGAGTAGTCTGCATGAATTGATAATATTTTGTGTATTCTTGCCATTAACAGACAAGCCATAGCGTTCATGTAAAAGCTCAGCTAAGCCATTCCATCTATTGGGAATGTTGAAGCATCTAGTACGCTGTATATCGGGGTGTTCATTCCATAGTGTAGTGAACAGCTTTAGTAGGTCTATAATGATGCCATGATTGTGTTGAGCTAGTACTTTTTCTACTACATTTGAGGATAGGCCTGCAGTAATGCCGCCGCTTTCGAAGTCAACCCAAATACGGTCTTGCTTACTCTTTTGCTCTACTAAAGTTGGTAACAGCTCAATATGGGCTAGATCTAAGAACATCTCATTTACATTATGCTGAATCTTAGGGTCTTTGTAAGCCCGATGAATGATGTCACCTTGCCACATGGCAGCTAGGATAGGCTTTAACCAAGTCGCATATAAATGCGGAGTTGGCCATTCAACGTTGTTTGATTGCTCATCTTTATACTTTAGCCAGTGTTGCTTAACGCTGTACTTCATGAACTGATCTTGAGGTAAGCTAAATTCAGCCTCGGGATTAAGTCGATATATTAAGGCTAGGTACTCTTGATAGAAGATAGCTTCGCCTGCATCTAAAGCAGTAAGCAGTTTGCTGCATATTACTTTGAACCTTTTAGTCTCATTTTTCATTTGGATTGAGCCAAGCTCATGTAGCTCTGGAGTGTCGGGGCTAAGCTGCTTTAGAAAATGTTCAAATTGGTATTCTTCATAATAGTGTGCTTGGTCTCGAATAGTCAGCAATGACAAACGAAGCAGGTCTATTTGATACTCGGGGGCAATCTTTAGAATATACTCTACAGAGACTCCAAGACTATGAGCTTTTTCTAAGTCCTCATCATGGTATATTGGCAAGTCCTCATATTTAGCGAGCGCAAAATGTGGGTTTGAAATAGTGAGTATTGATTTATGAGTTGAGCCTACAGCAAATACCCCCAAGGGTTGATTTGGGATTAGGTCACCAAATAACTCATAACCATTAAATATGATTGAGCTACCCATTACATAAACTCTTTATTTAGATCATATTTACTCGGGGTCTCTAATACTTTTTCCTCGTATTCATCTTGGGATTGTTTTGCAGTCTTCAGTTTGGTTTTGGTGTGTAGCAAGTTACTGCCTGCAGGTATATCAATGATCTTTGAGTCATGACATATGCACCTTACGCTTAAGAAGTTTGGTCCATAATTGGACTTGGCAATGACTAGCTCTAATACACCTCGTTTTAAATCATCTTTTAGATAGTCCTCACCAGTATCACTCTCATCAACTCGCCTTAAAATACATGCTTGTCTAGCGTTATCCTTTATTGCTGATGAGCCTCGAATACCATGGGCCAACTTGTTCTTTTTAGCGGCCTTTTCTGAGTGATGAACTATCTAAAGGA
>NYTD01000101.1 GCA_002683315.1 Deltaproteobacteria bacterium
ATGGGGACTGGGATTGTCTTTTTGGCCCAGTCATCCCATTTGTAAATATGGATGTCTGTGCCACAAATGGCTGTTTTCTTTATCTTTATCAATAGATCGTTTGGGCCACATTCCGGAACAGATACTTCTTCCATCCATATACCCGTTTCTGATTTCGATTTTACAAGCGCTTTCATTGTTTGTGACATACTTCCTCCCCATGATTCAATATCTATCTCATATTTTGATACGTTCGTGTAAACTTTTCTCTATCTGATATCGAATTGTATTGCTCCAGATGATATTTTTGAAACCATGCTGTGACAATACAAGCCTATTGTATCAGCCCTCGATTGTTTTATGTATACTCATGAGTACATTAGGTGTTTGAAATGAAAACAGATAGAAGAAAAGCATTGGGACTGTTCTCAGGATTTGTCCTTAGTGCAGCTTGCTCAGGTGCTGATAAAGGCCTTGACAATGATACCTTCATCGTCGACGATGAAGATACGGGAGATGATCCACAGGAGCCTTCTTCTAGTCCCACATCCGAACCGACAACAGAACCTACATCCGAACCCTCAGGTGAACCAGAACCAGAACTTGTTCTGGCCGATGAAGGACCAGAATTACCGGATCGTTTTCCTCGCTCATTATTAGATGGAGACAGTACTCCATCTGAATTTACTCTTTCTGTGTTGAGTGGTACCTTGCCTTCAGATGTCAGTGGGTATTTGTATGTTGCATATCCTACCCCATATGATGATGATAGTGCAGTGGTTTTGGGAGAGGGGATGATACTGAGACTTGATCTTGCTTCTCATTCACTAAAGACGAATATTCTTAAGCCTCCTTGCTACTATGTAGATCAAGCAACCCAAGGAGAAGATTATTCTTTCTACAATGCAGGTTTGGCTCGTGTGTCTTTTACGCTTGGTGCTCGTTCTCTTTTAAATACAGCATTTCTCCCAATGGAGAATCGTCTTCTTGTGACATCTGATGCATCGAGACCATGGAGCATAGACGCAGAAGATTTAACGTTGAACAGTCCTATTGGTCGTCTTGAAGAATGGTATAATGGACTACCAGATGTTCTAACTACCTTTGTGGATTGGCCGTTACCATTAACGATGTCGACAGCTCATCCTGCGTACGATTCTTCTACAGGAGAGCTCTTTACCGTAAATTGGGGGGTAAATGTAGGTTCGGTATTTGATGTTGGCGGTCTTGGTTTTATACATCTTCTCGTCTGGGATGGTGGAGAGATGAGGCGTTTTCGCCTAAAAACCGATTGGCTTCACTTGGATAATGTTCGTATTATTCAGTCGGTGCATCAAATTGCCGTGACAAGCGATCATGTCATCATTATGGATACCGCTTTTGTTTCAGAGATGGAAGACTTAATCGGTGGTGCTGGGATGAAAAAACAAAAGTCCGAATCCATCTTATGGGTCGTTCCACGTTCAGAATTAGTCGGAGATGACACTACAGTGCAAGCGAAAAAGCTGACAATCCCTAGAGAAGCAGCGCACTTTTTGGCAGATTACGACTCTTCACAAGGTCGGATAACGCTCCATCTTGGGCACCAATGTGCCAATGATTCTTCAGAGTTTTTGGCTGAGGGTGATTTGCTATATAATGGAAGTACTTGTGACCCAGAGCTTCATGGAATGATTTGCGCAACAACCGACACAGGGGTTCTTGGTAAATATATTATCGACGCAGACAGTATGACAATTTTAGAAAGCCAGCTAATTCAAGATGAGCGATTAATGGGGGGGCCTTCATTATATACATTTGATGGACACCATGCTCCAGAAGAATTCGATACAATCTGGTGGCTTAGCTTTGGTATAAGCCCAGAGTTACGTGCACAAAAGACCGAAGCCGCATATGCAGACTATCCATATCGTCACATTCCGCTATCCGATCTTCCTACTGAAAATGTTCCTCCAATTCTTTGTCGCGTAGATGTGAAAACCATGTCGATAGAAGAGGACTATTCTTTCCCCAATGGTCGTTTTGTCTCTTCTCCTACTTTTGTTCCAAAGACTAGTGGTGAAGATGGAGAAGGGTACATATACTGTATTGTTGTCAGTGATGATGATCAAACGGAGGGTTCTTCTGGTGATGAGATCTGGATATTCGACGCCCAAAATCTTTCACAAGGACCATTGTGCAGACTTGGTCATCCAAGTCTCAATCTACCCATGACACTACATTCACTCTATCTTGAAAGTCTTCCATCAGGAGATTCATATTCCGTCAGTATTTATGATGACTACAATACGCAGATAGCCAACCTTGACTCGGAAATAATCACAGTATTCGAAAATGAGGTTTTTACTCGTTTTGTGTAATTACGAGGGTTGGATTCGTCTTTCAATCCTCTTTTTCTTTGCACGTCCTCCTTTTGGCCAGTCATATACATGGGTAATGTCTACTGGTTCACCATGTCTTTTGCGAATCATTGTGTGTAATGCTTCTTCTACTCTAGTTCGAACTTCATCTTCTTCATCAGCCTGAATGAACAATTCCAATCGATTTTCTTGCACTTGCCTTAGACCATAATCTTGGACTCGTGCATCGCTCATTAAGATACATCTTCTCCAAAAATCTGCATAAACAGGTCTTTGAGTACCATCTTTTTGCGGAAGCAGAAGAATGTCATCACATCGTCCTTCTATAGCATCAACGGCTGTTAGTAGAGACCCACAAGAGCAAGGTGAAGGACGTAGGCGCAAAACGTCATTAAGTCGATATCGAATGATGGGAAGGGTTGTACGATATAGGTCGGTGATGATGGGGACAAATCGCTGTGCATCCAACGGTTCACGCTCAAACATAACGAGTTCTTCGTTCAGGTGTAGGGTTCCATATTCGCATGTCGTGGCCAAAAAACCTTCTGTAGCTTGATAAATTTGATGTATAGTCTGCTTGAATACAGAACGAAATAAACGCTCGTCAACGATGTCTAGGGGTTCTGCGACAGTAATTACCTTTTGAGGAGTAAGGCGTATTGTTCCATTTTGGATGAATGGAACAAGATGACGTAAAAATGATGGAGGAGCGATTAGCAATGTAGGATTTAGTTTTTGTAATGGTTCGAGATGCTCTTCGATATCTTTTGCTAGGTCAAAATAATGAAAGGCAAGTCTTTTTGAGCCTGTTCGTTCATATACCGGTGAATTGGCTCGTAAAAAAAATGCGACTCGATCTTGTTTTGGATAAAACAAATGCTCAGGAAGGACTTTTGCCAAAATTCTTCCAACCCATTCTTCTTGTTCGTATTGACTGACCAATAATAATCCTAGTTGACCACTTGTGCCCGAGGAAAGACCAACGGTATATCCATCCAATACAGAGTTGAAGGAACGGCTGTCTTCTTCTTTTTTAGCCATCGCAATGGCTTCTTCTTTTGAAACTCCCACAGTATTCAGCCTGTCAAAATTGGTCATCATCTCTGATTTTTCCATCGGATGAATCGTATCCCAGGTGTCCATGTTCCGACCAATACATCGTTCTTTTGTATATGGAGAATTGGGGATTACTTCTTGTAGTATCTTTTGAATTCTCTTTTCTTGAAATTGTCGAAGTGCACGTCTGGTTCGAAATTTTGTATGTTTTTGCTGAAGATACGAGCGGATGATGGTCGTACTCATAGGTCACCTTTGTTGCAGTGTTCGTGATGAATATGGGGGCAATGAGATGGAATAATGAGATATTCTGGTCTTTTGGCTGCAAAATTTTTGATGTCATGGAGCGTTTGTTGATAAATATCGTAGTCTGAAAATAGAATTTTTGTGATTGGGTGCGGCACAATAATCTCTTGGAAGCTTTTTGTTGTCCAACTTGCATCTGCAATCAGGAAGATTGGTGTACCCATCTCACTTTGAACAAAACAGCCAAGCTGACCTGTAGCATGACCATGAAGATCGACCAGTGTAATGGTTTCATCTCCAAACATATCGACACCTCTTTGAAACGGAGCAAATTCCGGAGGGAGTGGTATCTGGTCTCTTGCATGTAATGGAACAGATCTGGCTACAAAGTCTTGTGGTATGAGCTCTGGTAAAAAACCCGAAAAGATGGCACGCCACCTACTTTTATGACGAATAGACTCCCATGCACCATGATGAAACCAATACTTGGCTTTGGGGAAATCTGCAATTGCACCATAGTGGTCTGCATGAAAATGGGAAATGATAATGTGCCGAACGTCGTTTGCTGATATACCCATTCGCTTTAGTTTTTGAACCGCACTTTCTTCTCGAGAAAAACGCACAGGTGTAGTTAGTGTGTAGATTCTTCCCGGGAATTTTCGAGTGACATCCAAAAATTGCTCTGAGTACCCTGTGTCAAACAAGATGACGCCTTCCTTTGGATGAATCATAAGCGAGAACATGGAGTGAAAGCGCATGGGGCGGATAGAGCGGTTTCGCAACACAACATGCTGTGGGTGAACACAACTTCCAGCATCCAACAGTTGAACCTTCATGGATTTTTCTCTTTCCACCACGATAAAAATAGTTCCATACCTTTGGATGTTGATATCGTTGGTGAATATCCCAATTCTTTTTTGGCTCTGTCAATATTCAATGTACATGTACACGAAAGCAATCCGACCCCATATTCTGTGAGTAGTGGTTCTTTTTCGGGCATCACGACTCTATGTACAACTTCCATTCCTCTCGCTAACCATCGAATCATATGAGCGGAACGTTTTTTATATGGTTTGGGAAGTTGTAATTCTTCTGCAATATGATGCAAGAGAGGCCAGAGCTGTACGGGGGTTCCATCTGTGATATTGTATGCACGACCAGAATGTGGCAGAGAGGCTTGTGCTGCACATATACAGGCATGAACCACATTGTCAACATAACTTAAATCTGTCCAATTTTTCCCATTTCCAATAATGGGAAGCCGTCCACTTTTTAATGAGCGCAAAATTCTCGGAAAGATGGATGTGTCTCCGGGACCATAAATTGCTCTGGGTCTTAGAATAATGCTTTCTAGTCCTTCTTTGACCCCCAGCATCACTTCTTCTTCTGCTGCATATTTGGATGCGGTATAGGTGTTGATGAACTTTGGAGGAAGGGGGGTGTCTTCTCGAATATCTTTTTGGTGTGCAAACTGAAAATAGATACTTGGGGATGAGATATGAATGAGTCGTTGGACCTTTTGTCGCAATGCCCCTTGTACGATATTGCGTGTTCCTTGCACATTGCATCGCCAAAAATCTTCTCGAGAGCCCCAAACAGAAGAGAGCGCTCCGCTATGGAATACCCAGTCTTGTCCATGACAAAGTTCTTCCATTTTTTGTGAATCACTGAGTTCTCCTTGTTCAAATGTGATGCCTTTTGACTCCAAAGTACGTCCCTTTTGGATATTTCTCCCCGTAGCAAGAACATCGTGACCCTGTTTATGTAATTCTACAGCCAAGGCATGACCCAAAAAACCAGTTGCTCCTGTGACGAGTACGTTCATCGTTCTACTCCCCATTCGATGTCAAATTTTGCACCTTGTTTTTTTGAGATACCTCTTTGGAAGCTTCGATACGTGATTACCAGCTGTTGGAGAAATGAGCCGATGGTAGGAATTGGGTCTGTGAGGAGAAATGATGATCCGAGACCTTGCTGTACATTCATCGCGATATCTGAAATGGAATGAATGACGTATTCACCATTGTTGGTACCTTCTAGGCTGTAGATGCCATCTGATATTTCTGGGCTGCACGTGTGTGCAACGATTTGATTGTTGTGCTCGACAAAGCGTGTAGAGAGTTGACCTGTGTATAACGTTTGCTTGGCAAATGATGTGATCCACTCTTTGATCTGACGTTCGGCTTGTGGTGTCTCATCGTTTGGATGTTCATACGTGACATGAAAGAGTACAACACCTTGTTTTATCCAAGAGTAAGACTTCCATCTTTTTGTATGTGTACCATCCCATCCTATCCAGGGGGTTTTGGGCGTGCATATGATACTTTTAGGACTGTCATTACGCTGTATAATAGGGTTAGACGTCCATTCTGGTGAGTATACGCGGGTATCTCCATGCAGCTGTATATCAGACATGATACTCGAAATACTTGTGAACCGAAATACGGGTAGAGTGGGGAGTTGGATTGTTTTCATCCAGTCATAGAATCGAAATGGACTCAATGCAGCCAAAGAATTTTTGAATGAAGGAGCAAAAATTTCGACGTGTGGGCGCAAGAGGGTTTCATATCGTAAGACCGTGTATAATTCTTCACATGTCGGAATAAAAAGAGAAATGGCTTCCTTTCTAATGATATCGAGCAGTGAATATGCAAACCGCATCGGCTCCTTTTGGGCGGGAGGGATAGAGTAGCTTTGTCGTATACTACACGAAAGGGATGTGAAATTATAGGGTAGGGAATCTGCTACAATGACTTGTGCACCAAGTTGATGCAACAGTCTTGATAGGTGCAATGTTTCAGCCAGTCGGCCACCGGTTAGTAAGATACGCATCAGTACACAAAAACGGTTCCAGCAATGGTTAGTCCTGCTCCTGTGCCAAACATAAGTACGCGATGTCCTCGCTGAAGACGTCCAGAGCGTATTGCTTTGTCGAGTGTTAGGGGAAGGGAAACAGAAACACAGTTTCCAAATTCAGAGAGTGTCTCTACAGTTTTTTCTGGTGGTAAAAACCGAGACATCGCCATCATTCCCACCTTTGAGGGTTGGTGTGGGACGATAATATCGAAGTCATCTACTCCATCAGAAAGTCCCGGCCAGATCTTCTCAAATGCGTAGGGTGCCTTTTTGAGCGAATAGCGGAGAATCTCTTTTCCCTTCATCTGAAAGGTGTTGTGTTCAAACTTTGTATCAGGATTGTTTGGATGATGAAGAGTTCCACAACCGGGAAATTCAGTGAGTTTTGCTGCTGTGCCAAATGTAGAGAAATGTGTGCGTTCAATTCTGCTTGTGGAGCCATCACGCGTTGGGCCAACAACAACAGCGGCTGCAGCATCCCCAAAGAGCGTGTAGGTTTTGGGATCTGCGGGGTTCAATGATAGGGAGGACATTTCACAGCAGGTAATCAAAATGTTTTTGTATCGTCTTGAGGCAATAAATGATGATGCCACATCAAGAGCGGTGAGGAAACTCAGACAGGTAGAATGAACGGAAAAGCAGGGAATCCCACTTTCACCCAGTCCGAGTTTCTCCTGAATCAAAGGTGAGGTGTCTGGAATGGCTTGTTCTGGAGAGGCTGAAGCAAAAAGGATGAGGTCGAGCTTCTCTGCAGAGAGAGCTGCCGCTTTCAGTGCTTTTTTCGCAGCCCATGTACACATCTGGGATGTATTTTCCCCCTTGGATGGATCAGCAACTCGTCGTGACAGCACTCCGTTTCTTTTTGCGATGAATCCCTTGGGTAGTCCGAGTTCTTCTTCAAGATCAAAACTGTGGCGAATCTTTTGGGGGAGGTAGGTTCCTGTTCCGAGTATTTGTACATTCATAGGAAATCCGATGCTGGTACTCAAAAGTATAACTTTAACCCGTTCTTTTCAAGTTTTTTGCTTCTTCTGAAACGGCAATAATGCAAGAGCGCCTATGAACCACATGACCAACATATCGATAGGGGTATTGGAGCAGGCTCCTTTTACTTCTTCTTCGACGATGCATTCTGGGTCTTCTTGCAAACAGTCGGGTAGAATCGTACATTCTCCGTCATTGTAATAGCCATGTACTTCGCATATATCTCGGGTTCCATGGACTTCTTCGATGTAGTCATAAATCCATTCGGAGATGATGTCGGTTCTCGTGGAACCAGATTGCATCAAACAGGTTTGATCGCCCCAAGAATGTACAGCCAGCTGGACATATTGCTCTCGTTCTTCATCGAAATAAAAGGTTGGGCCTCCGGAGTCTCCTGAGCAAATGTTGGCGCTGTCTTCGTTGTCGTTGTTGTCTACTTCGACAAACATGGATGTGACACTGGATAAAATGACATCTGCAGAGCGCTTTATACCCGAATCGTTTGCATTGGAGCTTGTTATTCCAAAACCAACGGCCTTTAGTGGAATGCCTTCATCTTCTTCGGAGATGAGCGAACTACGAAAGAGGGTGGGGGCAATCGGCGCTTCTTCCGCAAGGAGAAGGAGCGAAACATCGTATTCCCCTGTATCATAGGGACCATTGGTGCCCAATTCTCGGTACTCTGGGTGGATGGTGTAGTCTTCAAAACCCAGTGCGTATTCATAGTCTTGCACGTCGGTCGCCACAAAGGCAGAACCAGCCGAGATAACCAGCTCAAGAGGGAGGTTTCCTCCACAATGGGCGGCAGTTAAAATGATTCTTGGTGTGATCAGATTTCCAGTACAGGCGCTGAATGTGTTTCCATTAAAGTCTGCGCCAAGTGCAAGAACTGTGGGGAAACCCTCTTCGATATTCCCATTTACAATGGGAAGTGCAAGGGATTGTTGAAGTAACAATAGCAAAGTCATATTTCCTCCATGAGATTGTGAAATAGCTTGGCAACCTTTATTTGCCAATAATCTATTTGTTCTTAACCCAATCTTGTTACACGTTATGTACGTTTCGAAGTTTGGAGGTATGATGAAATCAAGACATACGGATGGATATGGAGAAGTTGGTCTCGGCGCATGGCAGCTTGGGGCAGATTGGGGGACCCTAGATGATGATCAGGCACGTGAAATATTGTGTGCGGCACGAGACAGTGGCATTCGATTCATCGATACGGCAGATGTATACGGTGCAGGATTAAGCGAACGACGAATTGGAGCATTTTTGGCTGAGAATTCAGACCACACATTTTTTGTTGCCACCAAGCTGGGGCGTTTGCATGGATTTCCGGATGGGTATTCACTGGACCTGTTTCGAACATGCGTACAAGATTCTTGTACACGCCTGGGGGTAGAACAGCTTGACCTTGTTCAGCTGCATTGTGTTCCAACAGACGTTCTTCAAAAGGGTGATGTTTTTGATTGGCTTCGTACCCTCAAGTCCGAAGGGTTGATCAAGAATTTTGGTGCTTCTGTGGAGACCACGGAAGAAGCGCGAATTTGTCTCGCCCAAGAGGGGATCTACTCGTTGCAGATTATCTACAACATCTTCCGTCAGGTGCCGATTTCAAGCATCTTTGATGAAGCGATGGAAAAGGGGGTTGCATTGATTGTCCGTCTTCCCCTTGCCAGTGGTTTGTTGTCGGGTCGATTCCGTCAAAACACCGAGTTTCCCGAAAACGACCATCGAAACTACAACCGTGACGGTGCTGCGTTTCATGTGGGAGAGACCTTTGGCGGGATTCCATTTGCGAAGGCGGTTGAGCTCACAGAAGAACTTCGTGGAATCGTTGCCTCTGAGGAACTTCCTATGGCTTCCTTTGCGCTTCGTTGGATTTTGGACCATCCCGCGGTCACCGTGGTGATTCCCGGTGCCTCTCGCGTTGATCAGGTGCTACACAACGCACAGGCTTCGTTGATTTCACCCATTCCACAAGAGATGCACGAGGAACTTGCGGCCTTCTATGCCGATAAGGTACAAGCGCATATTCGTGGG
>NYTD01000102.1 GCA_002683315.1 Deltaproteobacteria bacterium
TATGCGAAAACTAAGGGACACTTTGGATCGATTGCTGGACCAATTGCAAATCGAATCAGAAACGCAAAAGTGACCATTGAGGGAGTTGATTATTTTTTAGATAAAAACCAAGGTGAACACACTCTACATGGTGGCTTTGTAGGCTTAGGTCTTCGTGAATGGAAAGTGATAGCGCACACTTCAAATAGCATAGATTTTGAGATCAAACTTGAGCACTTAGAGCTTGGTTTACCCGGAAAGCGCACTTTCAAATGTCGTTATAGCATTATTGACCCCGACACATTAGCAATAGACCTAAGCATGAGTGCAGATCAGACTACCATGTGTAATTTGGCGCCTCACCCATATTTTTGCCTCGATCAGAGCGGTACGGTACTTAATCATGAATTAGAAATATTTGCTGATACTTACTTGAATAAAGACCATGAACAACTGCCTACTGGAGAACAATACCTAGTACAAGGAAGTGTTTTTGACCTAAGAACCAAGGTGAAATTGGAAAATATACTCGTGGAAGCAGGACAGAGCTTTGATCATAACTTCTGCTTTGATACATCTCAGTACCCAAACGCTATGATGAAGCCTTTAGCAAGATTATCTAGCCCGACTTCAAAGATCGCTTTGAGCATTCATTCAAACCAAAGAGGACTCCAAGTATATACCCCGCATAACTTGGGTGAAAAAAATGCAGACTCCACAGTACCCAATCATAGATTTCCTGCAATTTGTCTAGAGCCACAAGCTTGGCCTGACAGTCCTACCTTTACACAGTTTCCATCAATCCTCGTACCCGAGGGCAAGTCATATCAAAGCCTAAATCATTTTAACTTTCAAAAAATAGAGCCATAAAATTATCTTGTTCATAAGATCATGATTCATCTATACTTCAGTTGATTTTCATAAAACTATGTTTAGGAAACCGCCATGCCATCAGTGCCGTCATTTAATAATTATGATGAGCTTAAAAAAGCTGTCGTGATCATCTTTGATAAATCAAACACTCTCAAACTCACTAGCAGCGAATCTTTAATTCACTTTGTATATATTTAAGAGACTACCTAGACCAAAAAACACTCTCTCTAGCAAATATAGACTTATTTACGACTCATGAAGAGTGGCAAGAAGAAGTGCTCTTAGAAAATAATTTTTCTGCATCTTTAGAGTCATTTGAAGAGGCACTAGACGATCACAAAACAAGTAAAGAGGACCTGATGCAAAAGATGCTAGAACTAGACCAACTAGTTTGTGCTTTGTCAGTCCCAATTAAATCGTTCCAAATATTAAGTCAGCCCGCTAGAGAATATTTAATTGATTCGATTTCTTTACTTGTTGACTTATATCCCGAAAGCCTAAGTCGAATGAGTGAATATGCTCTTGAGTTTAAGGCCAAACATTTTCGTTCAACTGCTTGGCAAGCGGTCTGGGAAAAAGTGCTGTTGACTACTGAAAGAGCTGAGGCTTTTGCCAAGCTTACTCTAGAAGATGAAGAGTTAGATTCAAAACAACCTCTGCAAGCTTTTGACTTTTATGCAGGATTCCAGACCTAGACATTGATGATATAAATCACTTCTGGGAGCAGGTTAAAGCCTTTTTTGGGGCAGCCTTAGATCCAAACTTTGAAATCTACAGAGTTGCTCAAGTTTCTGCGCGAGCTGACAAAGGTGACCAAACTCAACAGGATTTAGCTTATTACAAATCAATCATTAAATTAGAAAATTACGCAATCGAATGTTACCTCACCCTATCTGCGGATCATCATATTCAGTTTAATGTCGAAGCATCATCTCCTGTCAGTAATATGAGACTAAAAATTGGTCAATCGGTTATCAAAGCTGATCAAGATAATCTGTCAATTACGGTGAGTCTTGATTATGAGCAAGCAGATCAAGTCATACAGCTCCTTATAGAAGACGAAACTGTTTATCAAACAACTTTGAATACACTGATTAGTTAATGAGTTTCGCATTTATCTATCAGACATAGGATAGCCATGTTCTTAGATTTTAGCAGCTATTTAAAAAGTATAGATCGCTTTTTAAAAGATGGTCACCTCGCCAAGGCCTGTTTTGAATATAGTCAAGCACCTGGGCCAGTACAACGATACCTAAAAAACATTTACGGTCTGTTAATCACTGGTGGGCTGCCAAGCGAAAGAGCACTAAGCAGAACTAAGTACCCTGCTGTTTTAGCAAACAAAATTACCAGAGACTTTGAGTTATTAATTGAAATAGTGCCCAAAAGTCGAAGTAACTTTTACCAATGGCCTGAACACCTAAAATAAATAGCTCAGCTAGCGCTGAAGCAACAGAAGACCGAAGTAGAACAATTACATCTCAGCTTTTTCCCCCCAGTAAAGATCGGGCATTGGTTATCGAATGCAGTAAAACCCGAATTGACCATAGATCTAGGTGATCAAAGCGATAGTTATAGTGCTGCTGTGTATGTAGCTTTAAGAAGACTCATCGAGTTTCCACATTTGTCTGATGATATTCCATACACAACAGGTTGTTATGAGCATGAAAAAGGACTTTTAGTTCCACCAAGCGATGATGCCTTACGACAGAAATGTCAATCGTTTTCCTCCGAACTCATGACGCCCAAAAAAGACGAAAGTCCCGATGAATTTTACCGAAGATGTTACTCTAAAACTAAATCGAGAAGCTTAGCTGAGATCAATCGAGACTTACGTAATAAATATTCTTTATCTCTGTCAGAATGTAAGTCATTACTCGATGATACACACAATATGATTAAACAGGGCAAAGACAAACAGTACTTTTCAAAGTCTGTTTGCCAAGAATTGTACTGTGAATATATAACCTTAGCATCTCATATTGATCAACTAAATAGTATTGATCATTCTGTATATACGATGATGGAATCTTGCCTCAAAGATGATCTTGAGTTTTTTGTTAGATATGTATGTATTAGGCTAAATAAGGACTTGCATCAAATAAAACCTAAGCAGGCTCTAGAAACAGCTCAAACTCTCATGAGTCGCTTGTCTAACTTGCCTAACTTACCAATTCTACCCATGAAATTGCATGAGTCCGAACTACGAACTTATCCGGTGAGCTACTGTTATTTATGGAATACCTTAGCGTTAGTCATGGCTTCTAATGGAGAAGTAGACAAAGCACTGGGGTTAGTCAAACTAGCGGTTAAGCGAACTCTTTTAAACGAATACTCCTCACTTGCTGATTTGGTTAGATATAATTGTCGCTTAGGACAAATACTAAGTGTAAGTGGTCAATCAGCAGAAGCGATTGAAGTTCTCAAAGAGGTCATTAAATCGCTTGATGATCAAGCAATGGTCTCAGATCAACAGCTAGAAACGACTAGAATCTTTGTGCACATATATCTGGCTAGGGCACTCGCCCATCAAGGTTTAGCATCGGAAGCAAATCACTATTACCGATTGAGTGAGCAAATGGGAGGTGGAGCAGTAGAGCTCTTGTTCGCTAAGTTCGAAATACGATTTTTACTTTCAATTTACCATTATGAAGACTATCAGAGTGTTAGTAATGATTGGCTTCATGAGCAAAGTAAGCTTGAATCGGAAATACGCCAACTGCATAAATACACAATTGATCGGGTTGAAACAGTTGCCGTATTCACCAACTTTTTAATTCAACAGGAGAAATCTATCTCTGCAGAAGATCTAGTAGACCTCTCAAAAATATACAAGAATCAGTATATTGAGCATGGTCATTGCGCCGTATTTTGAGTTCACTTTTTCAAGTAATCAGGCATCTCTTTCGAATGAGCTTCGGTACAATCTAAGTCATAATCAGATATCAAGCACTATGGATCATGCTTGGACTTGCTCATAACTTTGAGATCACTTATGCTAGCTGAAGTAAAAAGCTTACCATAAGCAATGAGGAGATCCTTGTGAATCACAGTACGAAAGAAAACATCAGTCAATTGATTGATTACAAAAGAGTGATTAAAGTCCAAGATGCTATAAAATACTTACTGAGCACAATCGCCTTTATCAGTTTAATTTCGGTTACTTATGCTGAACCTAGCGAGGAAGAATTAATGCTGAGTAAACCCCGAGGCTTATATTTAGGTGTTAAGCCCGGTGAGCAAACTTATGCGCCTGGCAAAGAACTTACTGCGAGTGAGGGCTTACAAAGAGTTGTTTGGGTTGGTTTTCAAACCCGACGTAATCGTGCCCAAGTTTTTGTACAAACTGATGCCCCGCCTTTATTCGAGATTGTTGAAAGTGATCCAAAAACAGTCGTCATCGACTTTCCTAATGCTAGACTGCATACCAAAAATGAAGGTCGTACCCTAGATGTTGGTTATTTTCCTACGGTTGTTAGGTCGCTCAAAGCGCGACAAGTGTCAAAAAACTTGGTGCGTTTAGTGATACGTCTGCGTATGCCCTCTCGCTACCGCAAAAAAACTGACTCAAAATTTTTACATCTTCTTTTTGATCCACCTAAAGAGCCAATTGATGTAATTGCTGAACAAGAGCGCGAGGCCGAAATTAAAGCAAAATCAGGTAAGACAATAGAGTATGCACCGCCCCCACCGCTATGACTAGCAAATTAGAAATAGAGGACAAATTAGGAATAGAGGGCAAGTGAGATTAGAGGGCAAGTGAGACCAAAAAACGAAGGCGTCGAATTCCCTGAGGAAGTCGAAGAAATCTCGGAGTTCGCGAGTCGTATCCTTTTTGGAACAGATCTTGGTGAAAAGTTAAGATCTCCAAAATTTTTAGTCGATTCAAAACCTATATCAGCATTACAGTCTATCCCAGAAAGTCCTCATCGCAGTGCGGAATTCAAACTCCTGAGTTTTGGCCAAAACAAAAGACATAAACGCGAGCTCAAACCGAATAAAGAACGACTTCATGATCGTACCTTTAGAGCAAGGATTCTTCATACATTTGCTCACCATGAATTGATCTCTCTAGAATTAATGGCCTTAGCCCTATTACGCTTTCCAGAAGCCCCTACAGCTTTTCGGAAGGGGTTAGCTAAAGTAATTATCGACGAACAACGGCATTTTAGACTCTATCAACAACGAGTACTAGCACTCGGGCTCAACTTAGGCGAAGAACCGGTCTCAGATTATTTCTGGCGTTGTGTAGCCCATGCACCAAACCTAGAAAGCTTTAATGCACGTTTAGCCCTAGTATTTGAGCAGGCTAATATTGATTTCACTCGACACTATGCCCCTTTATTTAGAGAAATTGGCGATCAAGAGAGTGCCAATGCCCTAGATCAAATTTATCATGATGAAATTAGTCATGTTGGTTTGGGCTTGCACTGGTTTCGGAAATGGCGACCTAGTAATGAGCCCGAGTGGGATAGTTTTTGTCAATTGTTAGAAGCACCTCTTTCACCAGGCCGTGCGAAAGGTACAATTTTTTCTATAGCCGGACGACGTGCTGTCGGATTTTCAGAAGACTACATAGAACGTTTACGTTTATGGGGCGGGTCTACAGGAAGACCCCCCTTAGTCTGGCTTGGTCATTTTGATTTTGATGAGGCGTTACATGATCAAGCAATGACAAGAGGACTGCTCCCCCCAGATCGTAGCCCAAAACGACGATCGAAACGGCGTAAAACTAGGTCTATAACCCAACATGCTTTTACCCCGTTATTGGCCTGGCTTTGTACTCGTGGTGATATCATTTTGTGTCCACAGTCCAGACCAAGTCGACAATTTCAAGATCTACTGCTGAAAGCTCGAGGAATCAATCCTGAATGGTGTTTAGGTCAAGATGAGGTTAAAGATCGTAAGTTGGGAGGGTTGAGTCCTTGGGGCTGGAGTAAGCAATCCTTTAACACACTAGAAAACTTACAAGATTCTATATTAACTAGTGGCAAAAAAATGCCTAATGATGCGGTATTAGAAGCTCTATATAAGTGTGCGTCAAAACTTGAATTAACAGAGCTGCGCAGACAGCTAAAAAAGCATTTAACAAGTGAACAAGAAAAGTGCCCTCTCTATTTTCCACGAGTAGAACAAGATATTATTTGGACTGCTCCACAAAGTGTAAATGATTTAATAGAACGTCTTGTAGAACAATCAATTTCATCATCTCAGTGGATTGCTAAACGACCTTATGGGAGTGCAGGACGAGGTCTAAAAAAGTTAGATCTTAGCCAAGAAATTGATCGACCGACTTTTGGTTGGCTTGCACGTAGCTTGCCCCTTGGTTTAAATGTTGAGCCATGGCTCGATAGAGTGGCCGACTTATCTTTTCACGCTTGGATAGAAAAAGGCTCAATACGTTATGATGGTGAAGTAGCAGGAATCATTGACCATAACGGACGTTTTAAAGGTGCCTATTTGGGACCACCTAGTAGCGTTTTCAGTACGGAAATTAAAAGGTTCCTTAACGGTCAGGGACATGACCGAAGGCGTCTAAAACGAATTGGCAAAGCCGTCACTACACTCGTTGGCCAGACATTGAATAAGAAAGGGTATGAGGGTCCATTTGGAGTTGATGCCCTTATCGCACGACAAGCAGATCATTCTTTACAGCTATATCCTCTTGTCGATATTAATCCACGCTTTACTATGGGGCGATTAGCACTACATTTACGTAAAGATCTTGAACCTAAGGCCAACACCAAATCATTTTTTAAGATTTATCCAAAGTTGAGCGTAATCCCCAAGACAGACCTTGAACAAGCTCAACTTGCTTTAGCAGGTTCACAATGGAGCAGTAAAGGGCAGTGGCAAGGAGAAGTCATTCCTTTAAATGATGTTTGGCAAGCAGAGATAGATCAATCGGAGGGTCTAGAACATCCGATTGTCTTACTGTATAAATAGAATCTTACAACGTAATACACTCAAAACTATAATAAATTTTATTTTTTTAGCAACCCCTGTCTAACCTTCTGAATCAAGTTTGTATTAGGTCTGTTACACGTTTGTGCTACCCAACAGACTCATTTCTTTTGACTCGTGATTCAGGAACTGAAAATGCCAAAACGTACTCACATAAAACTTCACTTATCTTTAGAAGAGCTCACCGAAAAAATCCGCAAAAGTCGTGACCCAATCACGAGGCAGCAACTACGAGTGATCAAGTTTGTTATGAGTGGAATGACTCAACGTAAAGTTGCGGAAAAACTTAATTACTCACCAGCATGGGTACATACCATAATTCACAGATACAATGAACATGGACCAAATGTATTAAGAGATCATCGTAAAGATAACCCGGGGCGACCTTTTAAATTGGCAGCAGACATTCGCGCAGAAATGCGCGATTTGGTGAGTCATCCTCCACGAGACGGGGGCTTGTGGACCGGACCGCTGCTTATTGAATGGGTCAAAGAGCGCACCGGTGACGACGATATTGATCCAAAGCGAGGCTGGGAGTGGCTTAGGCAACTCAATTGCAAAGACCGTTTAAAGCGAACCAGACGTCGTAATCATAGCGGATATAAGCGTAATGCTAACATTCGAGCCGCTACCAAAGTGGGTTAAGCCAGCATACTTAGAGCCGTCCTACTTGGTAAACACATCTTGAAAACATTTTAGTAATTCACAAAGCTAACCAAACTCTTCAGGCATTAATCTAATTAACCGACACAAGTACATGTAGACAGCCAAGCTCACGCAGGTTGTTTTATGGCTTACACATCACGTTAAATTAAGCCAGCAGCTTACAAAGGCCTGATCACTACTACCTGCGAGGACCAATAAACCTCTGTATCACGAGTTCATCATTGAGATACAAAGTGATCTATTTGCTCTGCAACAAAGAGATATGGAAGTAGAATGAAAAAAAGTAAAGAATAGGCGGAAAAATATAGAAAAAACAAA
>NYTD01000103.1 GCA_002683315.1 Deltaproteobacteria bacterium
AACATCAATAATTGCTGCATCATAAGAGATTCGTAATACTCCAAAACAGCAAGCATCAATCCATCTTCGCCACCGAATTCTCGATATATTGTTGGTTTCGAGACACCAACACGACGACAAACCTCATTAATCGACAATGACTGAGGACCTTCTTCCCAGTAGTTAATCATCGCTTGTTCTAAGACCTTATTTCTGTCAAAGGTTTTTGGTCTTCCTCTTTTTTTTTCTTTCTCTAAATTCATATTTTGTACCAATCGGTATTTTAATATTGACTCCGATAAAATTACTCGGTATAACAGCATATCATTTTGAACCTTCCATGGTCAAAAACGTGTATGAAAATCAATCAAATGGAGAAGTAATGAGTACGTCAGGTAAAGTTATGGTTACAGGAATATCAGGGTACATAGGCCTACATTGTGCAGCTGTTTTATTAAATTCTGGTTATCAAGTGCTTGGAACCGTTCGCACCAAGGAAAAAGAATCGGAAGTTCGTGAAACCATACGAGCCGCATCGGTTGATTCTGCCAACCTTTCCTTCGCTCATCTTGATCTTACTTCTGACGAAGGCTGGAATGATGCCGCGAAAGAATGTGATTATGTTATGCACGTGGCCTCTCCATTTACCATTGCCAATCCAAAGACAGAAGAAGAGATGATTGAACCTGCAGTACAAGGAACCCTTCGCGTGCTAAAGGCGGCACAGCAAGCCGGAGTAAAACGCGTTGTTCTGACAAGCTCTACCGTGGCCATGATGTGCAGCATAAAAAAGGGAACCTTTGGTCCTTCAGATTGGACAGACCTCAATACGCCCAACATCAGCACATACGTAAAAAGTAAAACCATGGCGGAAAAAGCAGCATGGAACTTTGTCAACGCTCAAAAGGGCGATAAGAAGATGGAGCTTGTTAGTGTCAATCCCGGTGGTGTATTCGGACCTCCTCTAGGCACCAATATAAGTGGTCAAACCATGCAAGTTCTATCTGAAATGCTAAAAGGAAAAATGCCGATGGTACCCGAAGTTTCCTTTCCTATGATTGATGTGCGTGATGTTGCTACCATACATTTTAAAGCCATGCTTCATCCCGAAGCGGCCGGCGAACGATTTATTGCCGCGAGTGCTGAGGGATATGGATTTGCCTCCGTCGCACAAATTCTACTTGATGCTGGATACAAAGGTCCGAGCACACGAAGAGCTCCTGCTTTTGTGTTGAAATTTCTGTCGTTTTTCGACAGAGAAGCAAAAGGAATGATTGGTCTCTTGGGTATGGATCTTCAATCCAACAACGAAAAGACACGAGAATTATTTGAATGGGAACCCATCCCTCTCAAGCAGTCTATTTTGGAATCGGCGACTGCGGTCAAAAAGATTCTTGGTATCTAATTCCAAAAAGTTCGTTGTATGTGAGTCATATTATCTAGCCAGTACATTGTTGCTTGATATTCCCAAAGAATCGATGAATCGCGAATTTGAACGTAATCTATTCTGTATCCAACAGAGTACTCCACTTTGAACCATGATATTCTTTATCGAACCCAGAAGAATACAGTTTCTGGATATTCAAGGGCACACTCAGAATCACTATAACTACAACTTGTGGGACCACCAATATCTTGAGATGCCCCAGTATTTGTATAGTTTTGGCCATCCTCTAATGCACCAAGTCCAACATCTGCTTCAAATCCATCACTCGCTTCATAAAAACTAATGATTCCCGAAGTATCACCACCATCATCTGTATGCGCAATGGTAATGGTACTGCTCGCATTGAGACTAATTTGGGAACTCGTGGATGTTTGGCTGCTCCAATCGGGTTCTGTTGCCCAAGTGGGAATGTAGCTAAACTGTACAGCGCAAACATCATAATAATTATGATCAGTATAGGGAAAGCTTCCCAAAGCGGTGACAAAATAGCTCGAGAGATTGGTACCACCAATACAATCATCATCTGTATAGATGTAGTCTGCAGAAGAGAGATGATCATTGAGCATAAAATTTGTGACTGTCATACGAGACCAAAGTTCTGACTTGGCATCACTTCCATCTGATAAATCGCTCGTGTTTCCAAAAGAACTATCATCAATCCAATTGCTCTGTGCATTCGACCAGCTTCTGGAGTCCTGATTGGTAAATTTGGCAACCAATGTCCATCCACCCCCATCTATTGTCATGTCGCAATAGGATTCAACTGCACCACTACCATCTGGATCTATCCAATACGAACCATCCGGTAAAGAAGGGATTCCGAGAAGAAGAGAGCTACAACTCTCTGCAGGACAACTGTAATCACTCCCTATAGCGCCATCATCTATATTCCCATCGCAATCATCATCGATTCCATTGCATTGTTCTTCTTCTCCCGCATTGATGTCCACATTTCCATCATCACAGTCACCAGCATTGCTGATGTAGCCCGTGGGGGCTTCACATGCGATGGAATAGCTACTGATATTGCCATATCCATCCTCATCGGCATCTTCGTAAAAGACAAGTGAATCAATTGCAGCCTCATCAATAGTACCATTGCAATCATCATCTTCAGTATTGCAAATTTCATCTGCACTTGGATTGATATTCACGTTTCCGTCGTTACAATCACTGCTGTCTGCTAGGTATCCGGATGGTGCGACACAAGAAGTTTGTGTCATAAGAATATTTCCATAGCCATCTTCATCGGAATCTTGGTACCATGCCAAAGCATCGATTGCAGAATCCTCATCGATGGTACCATCACAGTTGTCATCTTCTCCATTACAAATTTCATTGGCATTTGGATGAATCTCATCATTATCATCATTACAATCAAGAGTATTGGCAACATAATTACTCGGTTGTATGCATGCGTTGTAGGTGACTGTAGAAGTTCCAAAGCCATCACCATCAGAATCGACATACCATATACTGGCATCGATCGAGCTATCTTCATCAATAGTACCATCACAGTTGTTATCGACATTGTCACAGAATTCGACAGCATTTGGATATGCCTGTGTATCGCTATCATTGCAATCTTCACTGTTGAGCACATATCCTTCTAAAGGTGCACATGCCATTGCTGTGCTGATTGGGTCACCAAAACCATCACTATCTGCATCCAGATAGTATGTGGTTTGTACACCCTCATCTATTTGTTCATTACAGTTGTTATCAATATCATCACAAACCTCCGTTGAAATTGGAGAAACGGCAGGGTTTCCATCATCACAGTCACCTCCAATGGTTGCCAAACCAATCTCTGCCTGGCAACCAACAATGATATTGTTATCATCTCCAAAACCATCACCATCAAGGTCTACAAAGAAATCGATATTCAGTCCTTCATCAATGTCATTATCACAATTGTTGTCTTCACCATCACAAATCTCTTCTGCACCAGGATGGCTTTTGTTGTTGCTATCATTGCAATCTGTTCCATTAATCGCGTACCCTGCAGGTTGCTCACAGCTTTCATTAATAATGCTTGGGTTTCCAAACCCATCTCCATCAGAATCCGCATAAAACTCGACTAGAACATCTTCATCAATGTCATTATCACAGTCGTTATCGATTCCATCACAGATCTCTGCAGCATTGGGGTAGATCAAAGGATTTCCATCATCACAATCTTCTGTATTGTCATACCCGTCACCATCAAGATCTTCAAATTCTACAATTGTCGTTGTACTTGTGTCAATTATCTTTGAAGCTGATTGACAAGCGGTAAAAAATATTAGAAAAAATACTCTCATATTCAATTTTCCGTGTAAGAGGAGGGGAACAATTTGTTTATACCTTTTTGTGCGTCATTTCTATACAACAATTGATACTCTTTGTTTGTTATCGAAACAAGGATACACTGGAATATATACATACTTTTACTCTTTCAGGATCGCGTATTTCAAGATGAGCAATGCGTGATTCAATCCAAAATACATCCAAAGTAGGATGTGTACACCATCATACCAGACAACATTCACGAGAGACTAGGCTTCTCCATTATTGGAGTCGAGATCAAAATGTTGGGTAAATACTGTCGCAAAACCAAAAGCAGCCACTTGCCAAAACCAGACACTGGTAAAAAGAAATCCAATCCCCAAAAAGAGAAGTCCCAAAAATGAAATAAACATGGAAGGAAAAACAATGGCCCATGCTTTCCAATATTTGATTCCACCTTGGCGGACACGAGATAGTGCGAGAAATGGATTGAAGATTTCTTTGGTATCATACTCTTTACAGTAATGAGACATATAGCCAGGGATGGCCACCACAGCGATAGACCAGAGAAAGAAACCCAACATATACAAGGGAGGACTTTTTGTAAAAACTCCGAAAATAAAGAGGGAAACCCCAGGCCAACCATACCAGATCATGCCGAGAAAGGTGTAGCAACCATGCTCAAGCAACTCTTTGGGGTTGTCCCAAGCAGGCCATGGTGTCACTCCTTGTTGAAGTCGATGCACGACTCGAACACGATGTCCCATGTTTAGAAGCCATCCCACTACTGGAACCAAAAGCCAGATGCCACCAATGATAATATCTTTGCGAGAGGCAGCAGATTGCAAAGGAAAAAGCATGGAATTGCGCCACGAGAGTGGATTTCGAAGGTCAATGACAAAATTTTTCTTCACGAACATTCCGGATTAATGATGATTGATGTTATCAAACATAGCAGCCAGAGCGGTATTTTCAAATACAATGATTCTTTATCCACGGAGTGATTTAGAGAACTAGGGTGCTACAGAAACGTATTTTCTATCTTTGTAAATACATACAAGAGATGAAGAGATCTTGCAATTGTCTTCGTATTTCTCTCTCTTTACGTTTACAGTGGTATCTTGGATAAGAGCCACCATAAAAGTATCAATCGTGTACAGACATCATATGTTCTAAAAAGGGAACGAGTTGGTTGTTGGCAATGGCGTCTTTTAATTTAACATGTCCATTACAGGTCGTTTCATATTGAACTCTTTGCAAGGTATAGGTACTTTTGATGGGAGCTTTTGTCGTGATATAGCCTGCTTTTAGGGTGGGTGATATTTGTCTTATGATGGCTTTATTTTTGTATATTGCATCATATCGATTTCTGTTGGCTTTTTTATCTGCTTCGCTTTGAATGATTTTAATTTTATATTGTAAGAGTAGTTTTGATAATTGAGTAAATGTCATCTGATATCCTTGGAATGTTTGTTTTCTTGTGGCGCCATATCTTTACACGCATATACAAAACACGAATCTTCCATAATAAGGACATTATTTTTATCTCAGGATTTCAATTATCTTTTCAGTCTTTCTATTTCTTCACTTTGATTGAACGCATATATCTTCTCATCTTGATATCTTAGCCGAAAAAACATAACAAAAAACGTCGGGTGAATCTCAGGACGTCGTTAAATTTATACCTTTATTGTTGGTTATGAATCCAAACGTAGAAGATAATACATATGGATGGTGGTTCTTAATAGAACCATTCTAAATCAAACGAGAATCATAAGAAAGGCCACTCGTAAGAATACTCTGATTTTGAGAAGTTTTTGGTATACTATACGAATAAGAATCTAAACGAGGTAGAGATGAAACAAGGGTTTTTGGGCATATTGATTGGTTGTTTTTTATGGGGGTGCGGCGATGCGAAAAAAACAGATAGCGAAGAGGATGTTTCGATAGATTCCGATGATATTTCAGAATCGGAGCTTGAAGAGTATCGTTTGGACAATTACGCAGCGGACTTGGGTAGCGCTTATACAATGAGTTCCATGCAATTTGGAGAAGATACCAATCATACCCTAACCGTCTATATGTTTGAGCGACATACTTCTGCCGATGTACATGCACCAGATAGGGGTATGACTCGTTTTGTCTTCTTTTGGAACAATGAGCAAATGGCAGTTCAGAGCATAGAATTAGGTGCCGAGTATTCTTATAATTATTGGTGGGAAGGAGAGCGTTATGATGTTTCTTTTGAGATCATCGATGCTGAATTTACCAAAACAGAATTCTCGTTTGAATTGAATGGAAAGACCGATAGCGTTTCCGAACTTCGTGCTGGAGTTGTTGGAATGAGTTCTTCCGAAATGGAGCATAATGCTTGTCGTTTCAATCGTGATTTGTTGAGGTTTGCCTGGGAGAGTATAGAACAAAGGATTGGTGATGGTGAATGTTGGACTCTTATCGATGAATCATTACGTGCGAGTGGTGCGCATTATGCGGAGCACTACCGCTTCGGCTCTTTTGTCACGCAAGGGTCTGCTACTGAAGAAGCAGATTTTTCGCGAATCATGGCTGGTGACATCATCCAATTTGACCAGGCCTATTTCGAAGGAACAGATGGATCTTGGTCGTGGGCGGGGGAGCCCAATCATACTGCCATGATTCGCTCGGTCGATATCGAGCAGAACCATATTACAGTATATGAACAGAACAGTCCGGTAGGGGGACCGACCAAGATTGGAGGATACTTCCTTTCTCAACTACAAGAGGGAGGATTTTATATATACCGAGCGGTTCCGATAGAGAATTCGCCTGAAGTGTTGCATTGCGATACGCCTCTTGGTATTTTGCATGCCTATGAAACCGCAATCGAAACAGGATTTGATGGGGAATTATTGGGGGATTTGGCATTGGAAAATTTGACTGGTGATGCATTGGAAACGTGCCAGATTACCTGTGACGACATGTCGACTTGTACAGGTTTTGTTTTGGATGAGATGCGCTGTGATTTTTTCGGAGAGGGAGCGGAAGTATCACAAAGCAATATGGCTTGGTATAAGAAGATACGATGATACGTGAGATCCTACAGAATAGACAACTCTCAATACAGAGTAATCAGTCTACGAGTTATGATATTGATTGACATGTGGGTGCATTGACTCCTTGAAGAACCATTCCTTTTTCATCAGGTTGATGGGATTATGGTTGCCGTTATTCTGGTAGATGCTTCAATAAGAGTAATAGAAGGTTTCTTGAACATTTTCGAAGGTATATTCAATCGTTGAAGTTCCATCAGCATAAGGGACAATCTCAAAACTAAATTCTTTTCTTATTTCAATATCTTCCTGCTCGTAGTTTTCTAAAATAAGTCTTAACGAGTGTTTTGGAGGGTCTGAATCCAAAACAAACAAAGGATCTATGAGTTTTGGCTCCCAAGTAGTTCCATCGACACCCATTGCTTTTATGACGACATGCATACAAGTATCTTCTATTCTCCACTCTTCAATACTGAAGCCTTCTGTATTACCATGTTCATATAAACCATCGAAGTTGAACTGAACCGAGTAGTCACATGGAATATTTTCTGATGGCTCTATAAGTATTTGTTCTTCTTTTGTACAAGAACAAATGCAAACGCAGAATAGTGCAAAAGATAATTCTTTGTAGGGCTTCATGTTTATTACTTTTATACCAAAGTGAATGGTGTACTTGAATCATTACAGCTGAATTTTAATTATAACAATAATATCTATGATGCAAAAGGAAACCAGATAAGTAAAAAAATGCTCTGCATAGATCTATTTTTTCTATTCAGAGCATTCATAAGTAAATACGTTGTCGGGTCTGTAGAACCTGCGTTACTGATTTCGATTGTGATACATGTATTCGAGATTTTTATTTCGAAAATTGTTCCATTCCTATCTCAAAAATAGACTTTACACGTGCTACATGAACAGTACATTTTCTCTTTGCATATAAATCCTATTGGATTGAAAATCTATTCATTCTTATCTTTTGATGCACCAAAGCGTGATACGCCGTAGGTAATCGCCACCCCCAACAAGATAATTCCAATGGAGGAGACCACTTGTAGCGGATCGGGGGTGAAAAATGTTGTGGGTAGGTCTTCCGCATCTACAGTAGACAACGTCTCTTGCGTTAGTGCCACTCCCTTTATGACCATACCAACAGTAGGTTCAACAGCGTGCTGAAAAGGCCATAAACCAACAACAGCACCAACCAAAAGTCCCAAAAGAATCCCAAGTGTACTTTGGGCATATTTATCCAAAGCCCATTTGAGAACATTACTAACACCAACAACCCCAATCACAACCCCAATACCGACCGGAATTACAACACTCAATAGCGGATCCATCATCGCATGTACATCAGTCGATTTCAAAGCATCTTTAATAGATTCTATTCCAGAAAGGATTGGAATATACGCACCCATGACCAATAGAAGATAACCACCACTCAAACCCGGTAAAATCATAGCACTTGCACCCGCCAATCCAGCAAGAAACATGAGTAACGTACCATCATTTGCACCCGTTCCTTGCCCCAAACCTTGAGATTGAGCCAATGCCAGTAAGGCCATAGCAGCAAACCCCACGACAGAAAACAACCAAAAATTCTTTCGGATATCGTCTCCTGCCAGTTTTTTTACGACAGGAATTCCTCCTAAGGTCAATCCGATAAACAAGCTGTACATAATCCATCGATGATTGATGACCAGATCTTTGATTCCGCCAGCAAAAAGAAGGATTCCGATCATTGCTGCAGCCACAACACAGCCCAGAACAATCAAAGAACGAGAGCGAAAACGAAATCTGGTGATCTCTGCGATCGCATTGATAAAATTTGGATATACTCCAGCAGCAAGAAGCATGGTGCCCCCACTAATCCCCGGCACTAAGTTGGCGAGTCCCATCAATGTTCCACCAAGAAGAGATCGTGCGACAAGGCTTCCACTATCTTCTTGTATCTCTTCTTCATTCATATCATCTCCTTTTTTATGACCCATTTTCGACGAGGGGATTTCTTGTTTTGAGAGATAACATGAAATGAACGTGTAATTGATGAAGTCAAAATAATCCAGAAGAAGAGAGAACGTTCAAAAATATTTTATACTCTTCTTTCTAAGCAAATCAATAGAAACCAGACGATGTTTGTAACGAGGTAGATTGATATTTTGCGAATATATTAGAAATGTATGATTTTGGATTACTCAATAATAGGGTTTACATTATTATTTCTTCCGTTTTTTTCTTGTTCGTTCTATTGCGATAGACTGCTTTCGATCCAAATGGTCGAGTGTGCGTCTTTCCATAAAATCGCGATAGCTACCATGATAATCATCGATCCCTGATGGTGTTATTTCAATAATACGTGTAGCAAGAGATTCAACAAGCCACCGATCATGGGAAACGAAAAGAATGGTGCCCGGGTAGTTATTAAGTGCCTGTGATAATGCGGCGATTCCCTCTAGATCAAGATGATTATTCGGCTCATCCAAAACCAATACATTGGGTTTTTTTACGGCGATTTTTGCTATGAGGAGACGAGCTGCTTCACCACCTGAAAGATTCTCGATCTTCTTTGAAGTCTCTTCTCGACTGAAGAGAACCTCAGCAAGTTTTCCATAACAAAAACCAATGGGTTCCAACGGACATTCTTCCCAAAAGCTACTCAAGAGATCTTGTTTGGGCTGACCCAACTGTTCATTGTGATCTTGAGCAAAATATCCGACATGCGTTTCATGACCCCATGAAAAATCTCCCGCATCGGCTTGTAGTGTATTCATGACAATCTTTAAAAGAGTTGATTTTCCTATTCCGTTGGGACCAATAATCGCGACCTTATCGCCTCGATTGATGGTAAATCCAACGTGGCTCAGCACAGGTTTTTGATCATATGACTTACAAATATTTTTGATTTGAAGAACCATCTTGCCGCTGGCTCTTTTCATGTCCAGTTTGAAATATGGTTTTCTTCTACTGCTCGCCGCAAGCTCTTCTATTTCGATCTTCGCAATGCGTTTGACACGAGAATTGGCTTGTCTGGCTTTGGTTGCTTTGGCTTTAAAGCGAGTAATAAAAGCTTTTTGTTCATCTATTTCTCTCTTGCGCTTCTCTATTTCTTTTTCTCGAAGTTTTCGCTCTTCCACTTTGCGCTGTGTAAAACGATTATAATTACCCTTGTACAATGTGACAGCTTGATAATCTACATCGATAATGTTTTTACAAACAGTATGTAAAAAATGATGATCATGTGAAACAACAATTGCAAGTCCCTTGTATTCTTTCAAGAATCCTTCAAGCCAATTGATAGAAATGATATCGAGATGGTTTGTCGGTTCATCCAGAAACAAAACATCTGGATTGGAAGCCAGAACTTGACCGAGAAGAACACGAAGCTTGTAGCCTCCAGATAAAACCGAGAGTGGTTCTCGATGTTTATCTGTTTGAATATTTAAACCAGCTAATATCTCGGCAGCTCTTGCTTCAAAGGAGTATCCATCCAAAGAGAGAATAATATCTTCGAGCTTCGCATAGCGATCTGCATCAAAATCTTCATCGGAACAAGAAAGAATCTGTTCTTGTTCTTTGAGAGCATTCCATAGTTCAGTATGTCCCATCATGACAACATCCAAAATATCAATATTTTCGTATTGAAAATGATCTTGATTAAGGATTCCAAGACGCACATGACGAGGTAGCTGAATCTCACCAGTATCAGCCATTTCTTTTCCATTCAGAATTCGCAAAAGAGTAGATTTTCCAGAACCATTGGCACCAACAATACCATAGCAATTGTTGGTATTTAACTGAAGGTTGACATCTTGAAATAGGAGCTGTGAAGCATACATTTTTGAGAGTCCAGTAACTGTAATCATCTTTTCTACCTCGAAGCGATACATCGCGATTATAAGACCGATCTGATTTTTTCAGCTAATATCGTGATTGTATACGAGTTGCGAAATAGATGTTAACGACTTTTTCGATATTAATCGACATGTGAGTGCATTGAGTCCTGGAAGAACCTTTCCATTCCAGGCGTCCCACCAGCTTCGATCGACCTGGGGCACTACCAGGCAAGAAAGTTGAACATCCAAGCATCAGACATCCGTGTCTGTTTGTATTCTTTCGCAAAAATGCAAAAGGTTCAACAACGAAAACGAATCAGTTTGATTAAAATCTTCAAAAGGCTTCATCGAAAACAGATAGAAAAATCAAGGATTCCATCCCAGCAATGTGAATTTTTGTGGAGTTCACAGAGATGTAAAGGAGGGACCTCGCCGCAGATCGAACAATCACGTAAAAAACGTTATATTTTGTTTCGTAACTCGTATGTCATATACTCGGAGTTGAGGTTGTTTGGTCTACAAAAAGAAAAAATGTGGGATTCTTTATGTTCTATGTATCAATCTCACAAAATAGAAAAAGAGGAGCACATCTTAAGTAAAATAGAATTACGCTTTATTGAATCTTTTTTACAAACCCAAGTGAATTCTTCTGTTCTGCCTTTATTCGAGTGTCTTGGAAAAGAGTTGGATGGTTCCAACATATTTTTGCTGTGGTGTGATATCGACAATAGTGGAGTAGTTCTCCATTCGACAAAGAAAAATGAGATCTTCCTCAGATGGCCTCTTTTGGGACCTTTTTCTCGTGCATTAGAAGGGTACCCCAGCATCATTTTTGATGCCCGTATGATTCCTATCCTCAAGGTTTTACCGATTGTGTCATCTGGGAACGCTTGCTCTATTATTCAACGTGCTTGGAAAAAAGATGAGAAGTATTTTTTGCTTATTGCAACCCATCAAAATGTAGGACAATTCTCTCACGTATCACAAAAGATTCTGGATCTTTGTGTTCAAAAGATTGTTGTTTATGCTTGTGATGTACTTCATGATTGTATGCAGAAATACATCACAAGCATAAACATGAACAGAGTAGATACACAAGCAATCAACACTGTACCAATCCAATCAACATCACAGCAATCCTTAACTTCTAGCCAAACAGAGATTGTATTCGAGCCTCCCACAACATCCGAAACGATGGAAAGAACAAACACCACAAGTGAAACACTTCAAACACAATCCCATACATTGATAAAGCACAATCGGTATCAGATTCTTGAAGAATTGGGGAAAGGGGGATTTGGAACGGTGTATAGAGCATTTGATTCTGTGCTCAAACGAGATGTGGCATTAAAAACCTTAATTCATCAAAAAGAGATTCATGAATTTTCTCGGGAAGCCGCGCTTGCTGCTTCACTACAACATCCCAACATTGTCACGATTTACGATTTGGTATTTCAAACAGATGATCATGAACCATTCATTGTAATGGAGTTTCTTGATGGAATCGATCTGCACAAGAGTCTTGTGACTTCAGGAAAATGTTCTGTAGAACAAGTCATTACTTTTATGATACCAGTACTGGAAGCACTTGGGTTGGGACACAGGTATGGATTAATTCATCGAGATCTCAAACCGAGTAATTTATTTTTGCTCCGCAACACCAGTACTCCGATTGTAAAAATCGTTGATTTTGGGATTGCCGTTCTGATAAAAGATGGATGTGCAATCACCAAGAGTATTACAGGAACGATGAGGTATATGCCTCCAGAGTACATTGAAGATCAGATTGTAACCCCGCAACATGATGTATACCAAGTGGGTCTCATTATGCTTGAGCTTCTTTCTGGTTATCCTGCAATCGATGACCAAAAAGGAGAAACATGGTCTAATATTATTTTTGGCAAAATTCGATTCCCGTCAAATTTTGATTCCAATCCACTTTATCATGTCATTCGACGTGCAACATCAGTCAATTATAAACAACGATATGCTACAGGAACTGAAATGATGCATGCTCTCATCAACGTTGCCCAAGAACGATCCATCCTCTCTCCTCTTGGCTAGCAGATGAACTCATCAAGAATACAAACCTTCCTTGAAAAAATATCTCTGTTTCCTTGGAAAAAACTCTGTTCTCAAACACAACTTGCGATTGTAGGTGTTCGTAGTGCCAATAAGGGAGCAGAAATTCGAAGACAAATTCTCAAACAGTGTCCGAACACACAAATCCACATGTCCACTTCCTGCCAAGGATTGATGACAGAAAAGGGTTTTGATTCCAGACCAGATACAGTCGCTGTAATGACCTTTTCCATAGAGAATGATTCGTTTGGAAGTGCCGGAGGAGTGCTATCCAAGACGATACCAATATCGCAATTGACGAAAAAACTTCTACATACTGCAGAACTTCGTGCAGGTCGAGCAGGTGAATTACCATCATTGGTGTGGATTTCTGCTTCTCCTGGTATGGAAAAAGAAGTTCTGAAAAGCATTCAAGACTATTTTACAACCTCCATTCCCATCTGCGGAGGTTCACCTGCAGATGATAATATCCAAGGAGAGTGGTGGGTTGGAGATCAAAATGATGATTATCCACAAGGAATCGTAATTTCTCTGTTCTATACCTTATCTGAAATCATCACACACTTCAGTGCAGGGTACCAGATTGGCGATCCAAATCTACAAGGTACAATCACATCGTGCGCATCTCGCAATATCGCAACAATCAATTATCGTCCTGCAGCTCAAGTATATAACGAGTGGAGCAAAGGAGTATTTACACCGTACGTACCCCAAGGAAATATCTTACAAGTAAGCACATTTTGTCCTCTCGCTGTCCCTTGTGGCTCAATAGGAGATATTCCCTATTACAAGGTCATTCATCCAAGTTATCTCCACGATGATGGTTCAATATCTCTATTCGCAGATGTCGAACAAGGAGATCAAATTGTATTGCTCCACGGTGATGAAGAGAGTCTTATTGGAAGAGGACAAAGAGTTTCAAAAAGGGCACTTGAGGAATCAGGTGGACCGATAACAGATATTCAGTGTGCATTGATTATTTTTTGTGCAGGCTGTTTATTGGCGATTCAAGATAGAATGGAAGAAGTATGGGAGGGAGTCACAAAAGAACTCCCCAATGTTCCCATTATCACGCAATTTACCTTTGGAGAACAAGGAGTATTCCCCGATGGCAACCATGCTCATGGAAATTTAATGATCAGTGTTGTCTTATGGAAGAAGCCATCTCTTAAATCGTATATTTTGTGAATGTTCAAAGAAAATGTGTATCACATCAAGTTTCGATGTATTTCATTTTTGACGTTTATGGAATGAGATTACATTTTTTGTCTCAAAGTACATGATTATTATTCTATACCGTACAGTGTGTTTAGAGCAGGAACCAAGGCTTCTACAGCTTCCAAACTTGGAATATAGCCTATTTCGTTACAACCAAAGAGATTGCAACGAGAATCCAACAGATCGCAGTAATCTAAGGCGGCTTGGGATTGGGTAAACGCACAAGCGGCGATGATATCATCTTCTGGTGCCCATGGGAAAATCATTCCACTTTCATCCATCGTAAATCGTAATTGTTCATGAAGAGCATGTGTGATTTGCAATGCACTTGCGGGAGGAATATCATTGATGATGGTTGGATCTGCAACTTCTGTACATAGCCCATAGTCAGAAAATAAAGAGGTCAGCTCTGTATCCTCACCTTCGCAAAAATCATAGGAAATCCCCATGCCATCTGGTCTTGGGATAATATACGATGACGTCTCGGAATCAGCAAACACTCGCCAAAGCTCTTGTTCCAAAGGATTGTTGCAATCAGGAAGCCACTGACTTCCAGAAGGACTGTGATAGCCCACTCTTCCACCATCTCCAGAACCCTGACAATCCCCGGTAGGATTGCTGATGTTTGGACCGCAAGCAAGAAGGATGAAGAAAGGATAAAGTCTTATCATGGGAACTCCGTTCAATAAATTTTACTATCTCTCATTCAAGAAGTATGCCAATCTATAAATGCCGAAGCAATCAAAGTACATAGATGAGCAGTATGGATACAAAAGATGTTCCGAGTGTATACTCTTGTTTCAATTAGATAGGTGATGGTTTCTCTTTTTCTGTGTGCAAAATTTCGGGTTTGTGTTTTTTTTGAAGAGATAACATTTTCCATTCTGTACGTGTAATGAGTCGAGCACCTCGGTTGAATTGGAAATATGACCAACCCCACTGCATCATCACAAGAAGACGATTGCGAAATCCAATGAGATATAGGATGTGGATGAAACACCATGCAATCCATGCAATAAATCCTTTGAGCTTTAGTCTTCCGGTTTGTGCGATGGCAGATGAACGACCAATGGTCGCCATCATTCCCTTATCCAAATAGACAAAATTTTCTTTTGGTTTTCCAAT
>NYTD01000104.1 GCA_002683315.1 Deltaproteobacteria bacterium
AAACGAGTGTTGGCACCACTTCACGAACAAGGAGTACAAGTACTTGGGCGTGATGATCATCAATATGCACCCGTGACGGTTTTTGGGTGCGCTCCAACATTTTTTGAGTATGCCATGCCGATTGCTTCTGCACAGGTAAAATCAGCCTTGATGCTTTTTGCGCTTCAAGGTGAAGGGGTTCATCTGACAGGCATTGGAACCTCGCGAGATCATACCGAAAGAATGTTGAAAGCCATGGGGGGGAACATAGAAGAAAAAAACGATGGTCTTATTCTTCGCCCGGCTCCTCTGCACCCCATATGTGTTTCTGTTCCCGGAGATCCTTCTTCAGCCGCATTTTTTATTGCCTTGGGTGTATTATGTGGAAAAGATGTATACATAGAATCTGTGGGAGTAAATCCAACACGTATCGCATTTATTCGAGCACTACAGAAGATGGGAGGAAACATTTCTTTTCACAATGAGCGCATCGAAGGTGGAGAGCCGGTTGCAGATATATCTGTGCAAAAAAGTTCGCTAAAGGGAATAGAAATCGATCCTGATACAGTACCTGCACAGCTTGATGAATTTCCTCTGCTTGCTGTCGTAGCTGTTTTTGCACAAGGACACACCATAGTGCGTGGAGCCAAAGAATTGCGAGTGAAAGAGTCCGATAGAATTCGGGCCATTGTAACCAACCTTCGCGCAATGGGAGCTGAGATCGAAGAATTACCAGATGGGTTTATTGTAGAAGGTACAGGAGTGCTGATGGGGGCTGTCGTTGATTCATTTCACGACCATCGAATAGCGATGGCGAGTGCGGTTGCTGGCCTAATGGCAAAAGGAGAGACAACGGTCACGGGTGTTTCTTGTATATCAATTTCATTTCCTGATTTTGTGAAAAAACTAGTAGAATTGGGAGCAAAATGTAGGGAGAGTGAACAATGAGAATTGCGATAGATGGAACTGCAGCGGCAGGAAAAGGTACGTTGGCAAAAAAAATAGCGGAGGTATTAGCTTATCCGTATATAGATACCGGAGCATTATATCGTGGGGTGGCTCTTATATCGAAACAGAGAGGAGTTGCATGGGACGATGAACCTTCTCTTACCGCGCTAACGAAAATATTGGAGTTTAGCTTTGTCACCAGTGAGGTGGGTTTTCAATTGTTTTGTGCAGGTACAGACATCTCCAAGGCCATCCGAACAGATGATATATCCGAAGGAGCAAGTTTGGTATCCTCATGTGTCGGTGTTCGTTCTGCTCTACTTCAGCTTCAAAAAGATCTCGCAAAACAAGAGAATGTCATTATGGATGGTCGTGATATCGGCACTGTAATTATGCCCGATGCGGAGATTAAATTTTATGTCGATGCCAAAGTAGAAGTAAGAGCACAAAGGCGTTTGGCACAAATGAGAGCGAAAGGAATCGATATTGAGTTCGATGAAGTACTGGCTTCTTTGAAGCAAAGAGACATCCTTGATAAAACGCGAGAACATGCTCCTTTGATGAAAGCGGAAGACGCAATCCTTCTTGATACATCATCTTCTTCGATCGACGAGTCTTTATCTAAAATGTTGGGGTATATTCAGCGCACATCATAAACAGAAATAGATCTTGAATCTATAGCAAGAACAGGTTACATGCTCTGGCTTAGTGCAAAGATGAGGACTTTGCACCAGATAACGCTCAAAAAGAGCGGAATCTGTTTTCTTCCTTAATACGATTTATTTTAAATACATATGTCCAATTTAGATACTCCAATCACGGAATTGACCCGTGAAAACTTTGAGCAAGCTTTTGCTGGAGAGCTTGCCACACAAAACATCAAAGAACGTTCTGTAGTCGAAGGTAAAATCCTTCGTATTGATTCAGAAAATGTAATCGTTGATGTCGGCTACAAAGCAGAAGGTAGCATTTCCATTTCAGAATTTAAAAATGAACAAGGCGAGACTAGCATTGAAGTCGGTGATGTTGTTGAGGTATACCTCGACAGTATGACTGAGACTAAGTTGAATCTTTCCAAGTCCAAAGCAGACCAAATGAAGGCTTGGGAACAGATCAACAAAATCTTCAAAAACAACGAAACCATCACAGGAAAGATTACACACCGTGTCAAAGGTGGTCTTTCTGTTGATATCGGCGTGAAGGCATTCCTTCCTGGTTCTCAAGTAGATCTCCGCCCTGTAAAGAATCTTGAAAAGCTAATAGATCAAGATTTTGAATTCCGAATTATCAAACTCAATCGTCATCGTGGAAACATTGTTCTTTCACGTAGAATCCTTCTTGAAGAAGAGCGTAAGCTCAAGCGCGAAGAGACGCTCAAGAATCTTCAAATCGGTAACATCATGCCAGGTGTAGTCAAGAACATTACTGAGTATGGTGCATTCATTGATCTTGGTGGTATCGATGGACTTCTTCACGTTACAGATATCACGTATGCTCGAATCTCCGATCCCAACGAGATTGTTGAAGTGGGACAGAAACTTGATGTAATGATCCTCAAGTATGAACCAGAGACCAAGCGTGTTTCATTGGGTCTCAAGCAGATTCAACCAGATCCATGGGATGATGCTGAAGAGAAATATCCTGTTGGAGCAATCATACAAGGTGAGGTCTACAAGCTTGAAGAATTTGGTATACGGATTGAGCTTGAAGAAGGAATCGAAGGGTTGGTTCTTCTCTCTGAGCTTTCCTGGTCACAACGCGCAATGCATCCTGGACAAATGTTTCAGGTTGGGCAGGTTGTACAAGCACTCGTTCTCTCTCATGAGCACGAGCACGCGAAACCACATCTGAAACTCAGCGTTAAGCAACTTGAAGAAAATCCATGGGAAAACATTGAAGATCGTTATCCTGTAAATGCTGTTATTCACGGTACAATCCGCAACATCACAGATTTTGGTGTATTTGTTGGAATCGAAGACGGTATCGATGGTTTGATTCATATCTCAGATCTTTCTTGGTCACAGCGCACGACAAGAAAGCCAAAGGATATGTACAAAATCGGAGATGAAATTTCTGCAAAGGTACTTAGTATTGATGTCGAAAAGCATCGTTTCTCACTGAGCGTGAAACGCATGAAGCCAGATCCTTGGTTGTCAGTACAAGCGCGATACTTCCTAGGACAACGCGTTCCTGGTAAGATTATGAATCTCTCCGATCACGGTATCTTTGTTGAGATTGAAGATGGAGTAGAAGGTTTGGTTCATGAAGCTGATCTGATGAAAGGAAAAGCGGAAGGAGAAAACTGGAAAGAAGCATACACTGAAGGTGAAGAGCTTTCTGTAGAGGTACGTCGTATTGATGCAGAGCAACGTCGTATTTCACTCATTGAAGTTGGTGCTGAAGAGGGAGGGGTTGAAAACTTCATTGCGCCTTCTGGAAATTCAGAAACAACACTCAGCGATATCTTTGGTGAGATCAGCGACAAATTCGACGAATAGTGACATGTAATCTGTTGACAGGTAGTATTATCTGTCGCATGTTCCCCCTTTCAAAACATTGCTTTTGAAAGGGGGTTCTATTATATATGATGTATGTAATTGATGATGTTCAGTTGACGATAAAGCATTCTCTTTATGTAATAATCAATCGCAATTTCTTATATGGATTGTAATTGTTCTAACTCTACCGGAGGCGATGATGGGACGAATTGTGAAATGGCTGTCTTTATCGGTGGTTATTGGAATGTTGGTACTGTTTGTATTGCAAAATATGGATAGAACACCAACAATAGATACAAATGGCGCATACTTAAGTCTTGATTTGTATCTATGGGGAGTAGAGCAACGAGAGCCGATCTCTTTACTATGGTATTTTTTGGGTGTATTTATCTTGGGCATGTGTACATCGAAACTTCTTTCATTGCGAAAAGGTTGATGCTGTTTATTTTTTTGCTGGCATGCAATCGTCAAGAACCACAAATACAGCAAAGTAAAAGAGTGGATGTGAAGTTACAGCCTGAGATACCTGGAGATATAGAGGTTTCAATCTCAGAATTACACAAAGTGATTCCTGAGAGCAAAGAGTGGAGTGAATCTCAAAAGAAAAGAATGTGGTCTCTTTTTCATATGATAGAAAGTCCTTGTGCGTCTGAAAAGGGTAGTATGCTGTCTTCACTGAAAGCAGGTGAATGTGCCGCGAGTATTCTCTTTAAAGAACGTGCATTGCGGAATATGAGCTTGGACGATGACTTGTTGATTGATCTGTTGACTGTTCCTGATTCATGGTATCCAAATGCACTTCAGGGTCAAAAAAAGGTTACGGTTGAACTTTGGATAGATGAACCCATTATTGCAAAAGAAAGATTATTGTCTCATTTGAAGCAATTGGATGGAGCCGATCTTCGTATTTGTGTTCGTTCAAAAGGGGAAGAGAAATTGCGAGATCATCCCCTTCCGATCGGACATGAAATGTCCGATATAGAGTCTCTATTTATCAAAAATGTTAAAAATAGAGAAACTTGCTCATCTTCTCTATCTGAGAAAGTTCGCTCTTCACCAACGTGGTTTGTTGAGGGGTTTCGGTTACGAGGATTTCAGTCTATTCGCTCTATTCAGCGTCTTATTTCATTTTCAAAGCAGGATAAAGAATAATATGGTTACAGAGACCAGAAAAGCCGTTATTCGAGCATTGCTTCAGTTAGAAGTTTCAGGGACTGCTGAGGGAGACTTTTGGGGACAGGAGCTTTTGGGCAAAGAAAGAGGACTTGGTCAGTTTCTACTCTTTGGTGTTCTACGAGAGATGGGACGATTAGACAAGATTATTAACAAACATAGTAAAAAGTCTATGACCGAACAAGAACCAGTGATTCGGATGATTTTGCGTCTTGGAGCATTTGAACTAAAGTTTTCTCGAGCACCGGTTCATGCTTGTATCGATCAGGCTGTTCGTTTGACGAAGTTTCATGAACAACCATTTGCAGCTGGTTTTGTAAATGCTGTATTGAGAAAAGTACACAACACTGAGATTTCAGATGATAAAAGTGTCAATGTCCCCAAGTTTATTCGAGAACGCGTTGCAAGTCGATTATCTCCCAATGCGTTTACCCAGTGGTCTCATTGGATTGGAGAGCCTGCACCCATCACAATTGTAACAAAAGATGGTACTCCTCCTCCTTTTGCGGCACGTTTATGTTCTTGGGATTTTGAACAACCTTTATATGTTGCTGAGGAAGAAGGAAATCCCAGTACTTGGCCCGAATATGAAGATGGAACATGGTGGGTGATGTCTCCCTCATCGGCAATGGTTGTGGAATTATTGGCCAGACAAATTCCACAAGAAGAGCGTTCTAAACTTCGAGTTCTTGATGCGTGTGCAGCCCCTGGATCCAAATCATTGCGCTTACATCAGTATGGGTTTTCGGTGTTGGCTTGTGACCGTTCAAAAAAGAGAATGCGCACATTTGCCGCAAACTGCGAACGTATGGGATTTGATATTCCAAGTCATCGTGTCAATTGGTTGGGGAATAACACAGTGGAGGATTCTTTTGATATCGTGCTGCTGGATGCTCCTTGCTCTGGACTTGGTGTGCTGCGTAGGCATCCAGAGATTCGATGGAGACGCACCGCACAAGATATTGCAGTGAATGCCATTATTCAAAAGCAGTTGATAGATGTGCTGTATCCGATGGTGAAAGAAGGAGGACTGTTTGTCTATTCTGTATGTTCGTTCTTCGAAGAAGAGAGAGGAAACTTTCCCGAAGACAGTCAATGTTTGGTTTCGTGGGAAACTCCACTAGAATCAGGTGAAGATGCTTTTTTTATTACCATTCATAAAAAGAAGGAGGATGAATGACAGATCAACATCCGCAAAATAATAGCCAGGTAAAGCCTGATTGGTATGGAGATGTACCAATGGATGCAAAGCCTCTTCAAACCTCAATGATGAAGCAATTCATCTCGATTAAGTCGAAGGTTCCCGATGCGCTTTTGCTCTTTCGAATGGGGGACTTTTATGAGATATTTCTAGAAGATGCCAAAAAGGCTGCGCACGCACTAGAATTGAATCTTACCGCCCGAAATAAAAAAGACGATACACCGATTCCAATGGCTGGAATTCCCTATCATGCGCTTAATAATTATATGGAACGCCTTTGTTCTATGGGGTTCAAAGTCGCTTTGGCTGAACAAGAAGTTGATCCCAACAATCCTAAACTTATGACTCGTATCCTCACGCGAGTCGTTACACCAGGGATGCCGTGGGATTCAGATGGAACAGACTCTCGCGGTAGCTGTTGGATTGCTGCAATATGTGGAACAAGAAATACTGGGGTTGCTTTTTTGGATACAAGAACAGGAGCCCTGCGCGTTACTGAGGTGGAAGGACCAATAGATGGATGGGAGGAAATCAAACGAATGGGAGCTTCAGAAGTTATTGTCGACACCCGTTTGCTCTCCAATGAAATTATCCATACAGATCTTCAAAAACTCTCTCATAGTTCAAAGGAACCTACTTTCTTTGATATTCGTCATGGAAGAATGGCATTAAAAAAGCAATTGAATGTGGATGACCTCACTGGATTTGGGGCAGATAAGCTTCGTGCGGGTTTGGGAGCTATTGGTGCTTTAATTAGCTATGCTCGTGATATGGCAATGCTGAATCTAACCCATGTAAACAATGTACATGTATACTCTGTTCGTAGTCAAATGGCGTTGGACGAATCTTCACTTCGTAATCTTGAGGTTCTTCAACCTCTTCGTGGTGCAGACAAAAAGCATACGCTTCTTGGTATTGTAGACAAAACAAGAACATCCATGGGAGGGCGTTTATTGCGCCAATGGTTGTCAGCACCATTAATAGACATAAAACGGATTTCAAGTCGGCATGATGCTGTAGAGGCTCTTCTCTCTCCAGATCTTCGTGAACCAATACGAGAATCTTTACGTTCAGTAGGAGATTTAGAGCGTTTGGGGGCAAAGCTTGCGCAAGAAAAGATTAATCCCAGAGAGCTACTTGCGTTGGCGAATTCAATCTTCTCTTTGCCTTTGATTATGGATTCGTTATCCAAAGAATCTGTTTTTGAAGGTTTTTTACCACAAGAGCTACCCATTGCGATTGCAGATGAGATCTGTGAATACTTACAAGAAGATCCTCCAACAGCAATTTCCGAAGGTGGTATCATTCGTCAGGGAATCAATAAAGAGCTTGACGAATATACTGAATTATCTACCAATGCAAAAGCAAAGATCATGGAGATGGAGGCTACTCTTCGCGAAGAAACAGGAATTACCTCTCTCAAAATCAAATACAATCGTGTATTCGGATACTTTATAGAGGTCACCAAAGTTCATAAAGATAAAGCCCCAGATACTTGGATGAGAAAACAGACCTTGGTAAATGCTGAGCGTTTTATTACTCCAGAGTTAAAAGAATTTGAAGAGAAGGTTCTTTCTTCTACCGAAAAAATGCGTACATTGGAACACACGATTTATGTGGAACTTCGAGCTCGTTTAACAAAATCTGTCAAGAAGATACAAGATTGTGCATATCGAGTAGCAATTATTGATGTACTTTCGAATTTTGCGGAGATTGCTGTTCAATACAGATATGCAAGACCTTCGGTAAATGATTCGATGAAATTAGATATAAAGGCTGGCCGTCATCCAGTATTAGAGCAAATGGATTTTGATGAGGTTTTTGTACCCAATGATGTATGTATGGATAAGGAGACAAACTTTCTTATGCTTACAGGTCCCAATATGGGTGGGAAATCAACAGTGATGCGTCAAGTGGCACTTATTGTTTTACTCGCACAGGTAGGGAGTTTTGTTCCTGCAGATTCTGCAACGATAGGATTATGCGATAAGATTTTTGTCCGTGTCGGTGCAAGTGATGATTTGGCTCGTGGGCGTTCGACATTTATGGTAGAAATGGGCGAAACGGCACTCATTCTCAATCGAGCAACATCTCGTTCTTTGATTATGCTTGATGAAATTGGTCGTGGAACCTCAACATTTGATGGGTTGGCAATTGCATGGGCTGTTTCTGAAGCGATTCATAATAAACTCAGTGCTCGAACCATATTTGCAACGCACTATCATGAACTTACAACGCTCGCAGATCAAAGTGAACACATGAAAAATTGTCATGTTGCAGTGGCGCAAGATCAACACCGAGTCGTCTTTTTACGTGAGTTGAGAGAAGGAAGTTGCGGACAAAGTTTTGGTATTCAATGTGCACAGCTCGCAGGGATGCCAAAATCTGTCATTCGTCGTGCAGGTAGTATTTTGAAGAATCTTGAAAAGAGTGATGCAGGTGTTGGTCATATCAATCAAATGTCCATTTTTGATATCCAAGTAGAAGAAGAAAAAATAGTAGAGATACCAAGCTATCTTACAGAATTGGAACAAGAGCTCAATCAGGTGGATCCCAATGAATTGAGTCCATTTGAAGCTTTGAAATTTGTGTATGAGCTTCGTTCATTGATCCAAAAACAACAATGATACTATGGTTTTGTACAATCCTTTGGGCGAGTACACTTGGGGCGCCTACATTTGATTTTTCCCCTAGGGGAATGACGATCTCTATTGTCTCACAACAAGAAGAGAGGATACGTGTTCGTTCTATAGAGAAGGGGTGTTTGTATTTTATTTCGAAATCCTCTTTTGTCATAGAAGGTGTGCAGTCATCTCAAGATGAACGTGTACGATTCTTACAAAAAAAAAATAATAAAGATGAAGCACAATTATTGGTTGGTTTTACTGAGTCTTGGAAATGTTTGAAGCCATCCTACCGAGAGGGAGCGTTTGTATTGCCAATTGCAGCAAAGCAAGCAGATCTGCTCGAACCAAAAGAAGAGCCTGAAATAGAAGAGGTCGTTGAAGAAGTGGTACAACCCTCTCCAATTCTCGTACAAAAACGTGAAAGTAAGGAGAACAAAGATTATCTCATAGCCATTGATGCAGGCCACGGAGGATGGGATGCGGGAGCTGTTGGTTCTACAGGATTACGTGAGGCTGATGTTGTCTATTCTATTGCGCTTCTTCTAAAGGAGAAATTACAAAATAAAGGCTATCAAGTACTGTTGATTCGCGAAGGAG
>NYTD01000105.1 GCA_002683315.1 Deltaproteobacteria bacterium
CACACCACAGCATCTTCGCTCTCCTGGCCAAGTGTGTGTCGGGCGATTTGGTAGGGACGTAGGGCTTCATCCTTTCGGGTGTAAAATACCGTGGCGTTATCATTGGCCCAAGCGACGTTTCGGGTGATGTCCTTGATGACATCGGGCAGATGCTCGCCGGTACGTAGATCGATGAATCGAAGGTCGTAGATCTCTCGACCGGTGATATCGAGACTATAGGCGAGAATATTATGATCTGGGGATACAGCAAAGCTGCCCAGTCCAATATACTCGTGGTCAAGTTGATTGAGATCGAGCAAAACCTGCTCTTGTGCATCCATTGACTCCAGTTTTCGCACGCGAATGGGGTATTCCAGTCCTTCCTCAGTACGACTGTAGTACCAGTAGGGCCCATCTTTGACCGGTACGGATAGATCTGTCTCTTGTATTCGATCAAGCATCTCATCGTAGAGTGCTTTTCGAAAGTCGGTGAGGTGCTCTGTTTGCTTGGAGACGTATGCGTTCTCAGCCTCTAGATAAGAGATGACCTTGGGATTCTCTCTTTCTCGAAGCCAATAGTACGGATCAAGGCGTTCTACACCGTGTTCTGTGTGTGTATGTGGCTGTTGTTCGGCAAGTGGTGGTGATTGCATGGTGTTGCCTCTAGCGGTTGGGCTTGAACTCTTTGGAGTACAGGCGGTAAGGGAAAGAAGAAATATAAGCGATGTAGACATTCGGACCTCTTAGAAATACGAGATGTGTTGTAAATGTACCCTGAAGACTATCCGAAGATGCTTCCAAGAAAAGATTCTCGCACATTACGTGTGAAAATCATAACACGGGGATAAGTTTTGAAACAAACATGTTCTCTACATCTTTATCGGTAGGTATATGAGGATTGTGTACGTATCTCCTACACTGTATTTGTTCTTATTTTCTGTAAATTGTGAACATTTGACGAGGTCAAAACTAGACCTCGTCTATTCAGCGCCCATTCCATGTTATCCACAGACCCCATTTTGGATTCTGATGGACAGACTATTGGCGATACAATTTTGATATGGGTTTGGTTTTCGAACGAAAGTGAAAAAAGGTGGTGTCGGTACCATCATGACATGGGAAGAAGGATAGTATTTTGATTGGAAAAATCTGAATAGGAAAGGACATTTCAAACTCAAATTGTATTGATTCATCAATGCCCAAAAGGAGTGTGATGGTTTTGATCTGTTTTGTGGAAGGGAAAAAAGCAATCAAAAGTTTATCCATTCAGCAAAACATTCTATGTGTTTTTTGCGTATAGATGTGACTTTAGCCCCCCAAAAAACATATGTTAAGAAACCGCTAGTTGGACGATCTCATCTTCCAAAATGATTTTTATATTCGGTATCACAACATGCTGATAGGCATGTTTCAAGACAGATGACGTAACTCTTTGAGAAGGAAGGCCGTGACTTGGAATCCCGATGATAGGAAAGGAACTGACATCGGGTGTAAAATCGATGGTTGTTAGACTCCACAAAGAATCAACAACGCCTTGACCACCTTTCTTGATCAACCATCGTAAAGTATCCCAAGCCAATTCGGCATGCTCTGCCTCTTCTCGTATAATATCGGTAAGGAATTTTTTAATGGCGTAGTCCGTACATTGTTCCCGTTGCAAAGTAGCCAAAATTACGGCTAGTGTTTCATTTATAGCGGCTTCCAAGGCTACTTTTTTTGCAAAATCGATTAGATCTTTTGCGGGTTGTATCTTCATGTCAAAGTCCCCCGGAGAAAGAGACTGATTCAAAAATCCTTCCGTTATCGCAAATGCTGCTTTTGCATGTGATATTTCATCCATGATTGCTTTGTTTGTTCGTATTAATAGGTCTGGAGAGGCACCAAATCGCATCAAATCCAAAGCGAACTGATGAAAAGAAGCGACAGAAGCATGTTCCATCTGTGCGGTTCTTAACCAAAAAACAGCAAGGATCTGACGCTGTTTGAAGGTGAGCTGAATAGATTCAGCCAAAGGGCCTTTCGACCAAGTTTTTCCGGGACAAATCGATGCAGCTTGCGCAACACCATCAAAAATCAAAGGCCGACCTTCAGTTGCTCCTGAAGGGATATCATCACATAGAGGGCCTCCTGTCTTGGCCAATGTCTCGTAGCAACAGGTATATGAATTAGATTCTGATCCGCTGGCAGTATCTTCTGAAATCTCACTTGCGGTAGCTTGTGAAATAGGCTCCACATGCTCCAATCCATCACACGTTTCTGTTGGCAGATATGCATTTTTAAAATCTTCTGCACTTGGACATTCCTCATTATATACTTGTGTGCAATATCTGGACTCCACACATTCTTCATTATATGTCTGCATACAATAACCAGAGTCAGAACTTGGGTATTTTGATTCTGAGCATGCGGAAGAAATGCCCGCAGTCACAAGTAAACATAAATAATTATTCAAATTTATTTGTGTTTTTGACATTACAAACTCCTTAATGTTCATACACATATCCTTTATATAGTTGTACGTATAAACTCGAACGTACACCTAAAAATTCATTCCAAAAGTAGATGGAGTGTACAACTCAATCTCCTCCTCCATTACAATCTATATACAGTTCGTCGAAGTTCAATACGGTTCGCACATCAGAAGACAAAAAATCAACAATAGAAGATATTTCGTTGTGAATACGCACAGCTTCATCAGGATTCTCTTGGTACAACTGCGGTAGTGACTGTTCATGACCTTCCAGTGATTGCTTGGCTTTATCAATCCTTGATAGCATATCTTGTTGTAGGTCACCGTGTCCCATATCTATAAGGAAGTCGTCTAATCCATAACCATTTCCATTTTTGAACAATGTTTCAAACCCGAGCAAATTGTGTTCGATTGCTTTTAAGGAAAGACCACTGGGAATATGTTCTGCCGAAAGCATACAATCCTCATAATCGTAGCTACAGCATCCCAAACCAAGAGGCTCAGAAAGTTTGTACATTAACGTAAATCGTTCTAGATAGAAAAGAGAGTTAAAGATATCATTTAGAGCAGCATCTCTGCTGCGATATATTGATCCATCCAGTAGTTTTAGGCCATAATTACCCCCATCAATTGACCAAATATCAATCAGAGCTAAGGTCTGATCTTGGATGTTCTCTACAAGTCTTTGTGCATATTCCAGACGGTACTGTTGGATGGTTAACTCCGATAATTCTTCCCAATCATCATTTATATTTACTTGTTCAGGGCAGGATGAATTTATATCGCCAAACAGCAGATACTCCAAAGCATCCAAACCCGTCACATTGGGCAGAGTAGAATCAAAGAAATCATCCATCTGATAGTCTCGATTTATCGTGACCATATCGACCCTGCATCTGTTAGAGATAGGCCACGAGTATATATCGTAGCGTCTATCCTCACCGCCGATAACATCATAGTAGCTTCCCAATGGACCTATTTGCATGAGTTCCAGTCGTTGCCAATGAAGCATAGTCGTTTTCCAATTTTCTTGGGCATCACCAAAATCAATGGCTTCATTGGAATCTTGCATGAGCTGAATGGTGTTTTCTATGCTTGTAGCCAGAAGTGTTAGCTTGTGGTTGAATTGATGTAGGTTGGGAGAGATAACCTGAGGTCCCACATCTTGTAAGAATAAAACGGTTCGATGATCACGATCAGGTTCTGGCTCAAACAGACCCCGAGACCCATTTGTCCTACAGGCATATAGTAACAATGCCACCGCAGTGTAAAAAAAAATAACAGCATGTTTATTATTGTTCATATACGATCTCTTAACTGCCTTGATACATTCTATTTCAGAATGTAATACTTATTGTGAAGAACGGAATGGAATTATGAAACTGAAAAAGACATACATTGGGTTCATTTTCAAATGGGTCTTGAGAACCGAGCAAAAATATATTCGGATACGAGGTACGAAATGGATGTCAACGATTTTTTTGATATTGATCGACATGTGGCTTTTATTGTACAAGAGGAAGAATAATATTTCATTTGATTTGCAATAACCAATAGATCATAGATTATATTCCTTGTAATTCAATGTGGAATATTCAATTCTTCATATCGTATTTCTGGACAGAGTTCCATAATGGCTTGTGGATAATCAAAGTTATTGGCCTGAACATGAAGAGCCATGAACCGAAGTATGGTAGGTTTTGCAGATTGTATTCCAAAAGGATGATACAAAAAAGAACATCGAATTTGATTAAGGTTTCGACATTTTGATTGGTACGAAGATAGAAATTGATCATAAAAATGGTCAGAGTAAGAGCTGGATATTAGCGCGTTATGAAAATCTAGTATTGTTCCATTCTCTGCGTATAACGGTGCAAGCAAAACCAATATAGGGTACTGAAGTTCTTCATTTAGACTTTGAGAAATAGATAGAAGTTTTGAACATAACTCTGTCATACGGTTCTGGGGCTTTAGTTGGAGAAGAGAATTTATAAAGGTTTTGACAAGATCTGATTTTTCCCATTCATCCAGAATAGTCTGAATCGTCATCAACACAGATTCATACATATCTTTGGCTCTTTTTGTCTCTCCAAGAGTCATGATTCGCTCAGCTATGGCAATCATAGCGATTGCCTTTTCTCTTTTTCTTGAGATTATATCGACAAGAGACATCGCTTGTTCTATCTCATTCAATTTGCAAAGCGCCATAATCATAGCCAGAGCCGAATTGATTGTATCAAACCCCGTAAAATTCATCAGCATTGTGTACAGATGATTACTGTATATTGATTGTGCTTCCTCGGTTTTTTTCGCTGTGACCAAATGAGTATATATGCGCACAAATATTAGGAATTTTTCGGATTGGTTGGGTGTTTTTGCGGCAACTTCTTGTGCTTTTGTACACTTGCCTTTGTCTAAAAGAATGTCTACAACGGAGGAATACGCTTTTGCTTTTGTCCAATCATCAGCATGTTCCAAAAGAAGTAATAATCGATTTTCCAACCCAAGATTACTCATGTCACGAGCAATGGTACGAATGATTTCGACACGATTAGAGCCATTAAAATTAACCAAAGAGGATTGTAGCTCATGTTCATATATTGAAAGTGCTCGGTTTTTCTCTCCTTTCTTAAATAAACATAGCGCGTGAAAGACCTGAATTTGGGCTACATGATACGGATGAGAGATATGATTGTGTACAGCATCTAGAGCTTTTGTATCCAATCGTTCTATCAAAGGATAGGAAATATGTTCGAGAACCTTTGAAAGCGTTTGGAAGATCTGAGCGCTTGATGATTTTTCTGTCGATATTTTTTTAAATACCTCCATATGAACTTCAAAAAGTCCTTGTTTTGATAGTTTTTTTGAAATAAAGACCAAAGCTTGGACTCTCTCTTTTGTATGGTGTATCCGTTCTGAAATATGCAACGCTCTATCGAGGTGGTTTTTTGAAGCCAGTGCACGTGAGAGTAACGCTAGTGCTTTTGATGTTTTTTTTGTACTTCCTTTCTTCGTTTCAAGTTGAATTAGATGGGAACGAATTTGTTTTTGTCGCAGTTCTCCTTTTTTAATACAGGCTTCTAGCAGATGAAATGCGAGAAAAGATGAGGTTTCATAATCACTATTTGTACAAGCGATTTCGATTGCTTGGCTAATAGCTCCAGATTGAAAAATTGATAATACAATTGTGTTGAGGGAGACAATGTATGTATCGTAATTTGAAATATAAGATGCGACTTTGATAGCCTTTTGTACGACCCCACGATCTACTAGATGCTGTGCTATGACATGAAGACATAGGTTTTTCTGCTCTTCATCTGTTATTGTGTTGCACAACGTGATGGCATCATCTGTATATCCTTTACCTGATATTTTTTGTGCGATGGCACCATAGACTTTTGCAATATCCAGCCGGTTTGACATACATTCTATGGTGTTGAAGGCTTCTTTGATTCTCCCAAGCTCTGTAAAGCAGATTCCAAGGTATGAAAATGCGGCAGATTGCCGGAATTTATTGGGTATCGTATGTGCCAAACGTTTTGCCTCAGAGAGGACTTGTTTCACTCCTAAGTCATCTTGATTCTTGGATAATTCTATCGCGACTTTTGTAAGAAACAATACTTTTTGTGGGATTAGAGAGATACGAATAGACAGTAATTCATCGATGCTTTTATTTTTAACCAGAGTTTCGACAATCAAAATTAATGCATGAACCTTTGCGATGTCAGAAGCTATTGATTCAATATTATATAGGGCTTGTTCTATGTCTCCAGATTGTGCATAATACTTGCTGATAAAAGATAAGGCTTCCATATTCTTGCTTTTGTTTTTTATGCTTGCAGTGATGTCTCTTGCTGCATCTATTTGTTCATTTTGGCATAGGTTTTGTACGATAAAGACCAAAGCTTCGGAGTAAATCTTTTCATCTGATATCGATACAGCAATCTGTTGTGCTTCTATAGTCATTCCTAATCTTGATAATTCTCGTACAATCTGCAACAGAGCAATTGAGTGTTCTCGTATATGATTGGTTACTCGGTTCCAACTTCTGTGTTCTCGATTGTGTACAATGTGGAGCATCTTTTGGAGGAAATACTTGATTTCTCCTTCGAGCTCTTTGTGATGTGCTTCTTTAATTACTTTAAGAAGTATTGTGATAACGGTTTGTACATCTCCTCTTTGATACAGAACATCCAAATCGATAATGCCCCAGACTTTAACAATCCTAAGCATCCCAAAAATCATAAATTCTTCTGGAATAAAGTCATTCCAATAAAACCCTGTTTCTAATGAGGAACGAGACTCTAAGTGATGCAGTATTTTCAGTGGAACAGATGGATCTCGCTTTGATTTGGGAATAGAACTTTGTCTTTCTGCTTCAATCAAAATGAGAAATAAACACGCTTTACAAAGATTTTTATCATCCAATATATTGAGACGCTCTAAGGATTCAGACAAACGAGAGGTATCTTTCTCAAACCAATCAAATACCACATCGATATTTTCTGTCGCATAACGCTTCAATTCTTCTATACGGAGCAAGAGTGAACATAATCTTGCATCTGCTTTTGGAGTCGCTCCTTGTGTACGTACATATTGTGCAAGAACCCAGTGGAGAGTTTGAAAAGTCCAATCAAATCCTCCACTCCACGTGTATTGGGCTTGAAAAAAAGAATCCGATTGGCTCAGCTCCCATAACTCTTGTTCATGATGAAGAACCGCATGGTGGTACACACCATGACTCAGACCATATATGGGATTTCTTCCTTCTTTTTTGTACCATAGCGTTGTTTTTGATAGCTGAGAATGAAGTATGTTTTTCTGTTTTGGACGAATGACTCCCATGTACAACTCCAGATGATTTTCTTAGGGCTCAGATAGATTGAACTGTGAAGAGTAACATCATATCGAATCATGAGGTTAATGTGTATCTTCATCTATTAAGAATCTAATGGTACGATTGCATTATTTTCATCATATCTTAAATATTGTATACGACAGTGAATAGTATCGTATTTGTACGAAACCCTGCCTCTACCATTTTTAATCACAAGTGACCCATAAAAATAGCTTGTACATACCATTGGTGATGTACATTACATCTAGGTGAAACGTATTTTTGGTGGTGAACAGTCGGGATTAGTGCTCGTATTCAATCATACTACCAAACCAAACGCGCTAGAATTGAGCCTATTGGAATGGTATATCTTTGGCCAAAGAACCAGGAGAAGGAAATGAACCGTGACGAAAAAATTCATGTAGAATGGTTGAGCCTGGTTCAGCAAGATGGCCTCCTGGTGTCTGCGATGACATTGGCCGAAAAAGAGATATACATCCGACAACCCATTGAAAAACAACAGGCCTTTCGGGAAAAAACGGAAGAAGCAGGACTGGCATCATTTGAAGACCTACGCGTTCTTTTGGAATGGACTCGTAATAGTCTTCGAGAGCCCAAAGAAGAAGAAATCTTACATTTTTTAGACCTTTTTGCCACAATCAAACCCACATGGATTTTACAGTCTCTCAAACGAGAGCCGATGATTGCGGTCTTTTGGTGCGAAGAAGGGCTGGATGAATCCCCCAAAGATCAGAAATGGGTTGCGACACATCAAGTTCGTGTGGAGA
>NYTD01000106.1 GCA_002683315.1 Deltaproteobacteria bacterium
AGAGCGCATCACTCTCTTGTCTCTGCAGAGAATGCTGTCTCCACACAGGCAGAGTATCATTGTGATGGATGGGGGATTGGTTATTATCTAGAAGAAGAGCCGTATTTATTTCGTGCTGCGAAAGGAGCTGCAGAAGATCATCGATTTCTACTTTTATCGGAAAGTTTACGTTCAAGCACCTTTTTGGTGCATGTGCGTCGAGCCACAGTGGGTGATATTGATTCTCTCAATTCTCATCCTTTTCGCCATGGTGCATGGATGTTTGCTCATAATGGAACAATCTTCGACTTTGATAAAATAGAAGACCGACTTCTTGCCGAGGTGCTTCCAGAGTTTCGTCCATTGATATTTGGATCAACAGATTCCGAGCGGTATTTTTACTTTTTGTTGTCCTATATGACTCGTGCAGGGATCTCAAAATCAGGACGAGGCAAAGTGGATATCGAAATCGCTGCAAAGGCTCAGCATGAAGCTATTTCCACGATTTTTTCTTGGTGTCAAGAATTGGGGATCGATGCGCCCAAAGCGAATTACATATTGACAAATGGTTCTGTGATGTTTGCTCGTAGAGCAGGTTTGGAGCTGTATTTGTCTACACAAAAAAAGACGTGTCGTGAAGTATTGCAGTGTAAGGAAAAAGATAAATTTTGTCTTAATACCGTGTTTCCGAAGTTGAAAACCGTGCATCATACACCCAGAGCTTGTAAGCATCTGCTTGTAGCCAGTGAGCCAACGGGAGAAGAAAATATTTGGGAAGAAATACCTGATGGTGGGTTGGTAAGCATTGATGCAAACCTTATGCTACGACTTCATGAAGCTCCTCAGCCATTTTGGGTGACGTGGCCTGCTTGTGTGACACGTCATCCAAAAAGAGAAAATGTAATCGCTTATGCAGAGTAAGTCATATTTGGTCTTGAAAAATGGTGTTCCATCACAAGAAGAAAGTATACCTGAGCATCATGTGTTTACCACCATTCGGGTTTATATGGGAAAGGTTCTCTTGTGGGACTGGCATGAAGAACGTCTTATTCATGATACCAAAGTATTGGGTACATCTTGGGTACACAGCCGAATAGAAATTATAAAGGATGTTGCCCAAAAACTTCAAATGGGTGCGTTGAGAATTACATGCACCGTTGATGCATGGTGGATTCACGCGTGGGAAACATCAATCAATGAGAGTAAACCATTGCACACGTGCTGGGTGGAATGGGAACATCTGGCTCCGATATCAGCGTGTGTCAAACATGGTTATCGTTCTTTCTCTCGTCAATTGACGAAAGAAAAAAAAGTAGATGTCCTTCTATGGAAAAATACGAAAGAAGAAGTATTGGAGGCATCATTTGGCAATTTGTTTTCCATTGTGGATGGATGCATATACACCCCTCCAGCACAAGGAGATATTTTAGATGGCATTGGTCGAAGGACCGTACTTCATGTTGCCAAGAAGATAGGTATGGATATCAAAGAGACACCAGTTTTTGTTCGTCAAGGAGGATGGTGGATGACATCTGCATTACGAGGTCTTCAACGATTGGATATCAGTACTGATGATGATTGTATTGTGATTCTGCGTGAAGAGATAGAAAGATTTTTATTGTCATCTTTTGTGCGTAACGAGTATAAATAAGTGAAGCACCCAAATAGAAAAAAGAGAGTGTATTGTGCGTAAAACAAAACATGTAGGTGGTCTGGTAGATGTTGATAATGATGGTCTAGACGATCGTCTTATTGATTCTAGTGTCACCAATGAGGTTGGGATTCTTGCTATCTTACATCGTCTTGATCGAATGCAACTACATGAGTTGGAACAAGAGACCTTGGAGAAGATGCTCAAAGATCTGCAAGAACGACAAGATGTTTTATTGGAGGTAGCCAAAGAATTTGAAAGAAGCGTGCACAAACAGATATCAGAAGGCAAGTACAACACGCTGCGAATGATGCGAAAAAAGATTCGTATCCTCAATAAAAGATATCAAGGGATTGAAGAAGAAAAAGAAAAACTCACAGGGATTATTCAAGAAGTCAAGCTAAGAGCCAGCATCGAATCTCATATTGGAAAGAAATGGTGGGGACGAATATCACAATTTACATTCGCTATCATTATTTTTGTTCTGCTGCTTCTTATGTATGATTTTTCCACTGATCGACATCCGAGTCATTTCCTAAGTCCTTGGAATATCTTTTACATTGATAGTCTGTGCTGCATCTATCTTCTTTGGGAATTCTTTTATCGTTTGTCTCATGCCGATAATAAAAAATGGTTTTGGAAAAAAAATTGGATTGATTTTGTGACGTCTATTCCCATTCCACCTGCAGATCCCACTCGTTTTATTCGTTTGGGCAGAGCATCAAGACTTCTTCGATTTCTCCGTTTTCTTCGTATTTTACGGCTCTTTCGAGCGATGTATTTCTTTTGGAGGGGTATGGAAAAGATCAATGATCTTTTTGATGTCAAGATGATGAAGAAGTCTATTCGGTGGGCGATGTTTGTTATTTTTGTTGGAGCAATTGTGATCTTGAAGGTTGAAGAGACTCCGACAGCATCTCACGACCTTGATTCTTTCGCTTGGAGCTTGTGGTGGAGTTTTACAACAGTCGTGACTGGAGGTTTTGCTGATATTTATAATCCAACGACATGGGTAGGTCAGATGATTACGGCCGTGTTGGTTTTGTCGGGAATGATTCTAATCGGTGTTTTTACCGCAACGCTGACATCTTTGTATGTAGGAGAGGAGACAGACGATCTGGAAGAACTTTCGGAGCGTATGGATACAAAATTGAGTGCGATTCAAAAACAGATCGATGATCGCTTCGAAGAACAAAATGAGAAAATAAAACAGCTGCAAGATAAGCAATAAGCTTTATCTTACAGCATTCAACGCACAATTAAAATATGCGCTTAATGGGCACCGACATTGGTACCGAGATGTGGGTTCGATGCCGAATATTCGCGCTTTACTCGTGATAGAGCTCGTGCATTGGCGACAATGAGAGAGGCCAAGTCACCCGCATCTGCAGTAATGGCATCCATTTCTTCCGACAAAGACTTAAGGCGTCCTATTTTTAGACGCTGTACGAGTCTGTCTACACCGATTTGCAATTCTGGACCAAGGTCAATTCCATCTACAAGTAGTCCTTGAAGATGAAGGAATCTACTTTGTAAAATTGCTTTTGCAGCTGGATCCCATCCACCAGAAGATCTTCGATCTTCCAAGAGGCGAATAATAGGCAAGAAGCATGATGCTTCTCCAAGAGCATAATAGCTAACAACAGCATTTTTTAGCGAGGTTTCTTTCGTTTTGGATAGAACAATTTCATTGGCTGAACATAGCTCTGACAGTGTAGCTATTTTTTGCGCAAGTCCAACGGGGACATTGTGCGCTTTAAGCTCGTTCATACTATTTTGATGTCTGTTCTGAAACTCTTTCCCACCATATTTGGGTAGGGTTTCAAGTACGGTTCGAATCTCTTTTTGTTGCTCTTGTGATGGATATTCTCTAGAGAATAGCCATGTTGTTAACAAGGAATAGATAGGTTTTGTGATGGATGTCCATGCATAATAAGAAGCATCCAGTGATGTACATTTTTCATTGATCTCTTTGAGGAGATCTTGAACCTGAATAGTTTCCATAGCGACTTGCCATGCGTAGATGATTTCATGAGCTTGTGCACCCGTGATATCGCTTAGACCAGGAAAGAGCCAAGCTCCAGCCCAACCGACAATGTCATTTAGAATTACGGTAAAGCCAATAGAAGGACGAAGCATATGTGTTTGTAGTTCAGAACCATACTTTTCTTGAATTTTTTGTGGGAAATAGCTTTGTACTTGCTGTTCGAAATTCGGAATGGTTGATGTGTCGACATCTTTCAAAGATTTGAAAATATGCATTTTGACATGTGCGGCAAGGACTGCGAGTTCTGGTCTGCTCAATCCTTGTCCGACAGAGTGTCGACGGATTAATTCTTCATCACTCGGTAGTCGTAGTGCGGATCGTATGACATTTCCTTTTGTGCATACCCATTGGATGATAGAAGAGAACTGCATAGGGTCATCAATTGATCTTAGAACATCCAAGGAAAGCTGTCTTCCATGTGTATCGTTATTGTGTAAGACCATTTGTGCGACCTCTTCTGTCATCTCTTCAAGAAGAGAATTGCGGTCTTCAAGAGAAAGTGTGCCAGCTTGGACCATTGGATTGAGCAAAATCTTTAGATTCACCTCATGATCGGACATGTCCACACCACCAGAATTATCAATAGCATCTGTATTGACACATCCATTTGCGAGGGCAAATTCAATCCGTGCATTTTGCGTAAATCCAAGATTGCCACCTTCTCCAATAATACGGGCACGTAAGTCTGTGGCCGCAATTCTTAGCAAATCATTACTTGGATCTCCAGCATCCAAATCACTTTCGTCTGATGAACGGATATAGGTTCCAATGCCACCATTCCACAGTAGGTCGACATTCATTCGTAAGATAAGGCGAATCACGGCTTCTGGTGGGAGCTCATCAGTAATGACACCGAGCATCTTTTTTACTTGGGGACTGAGTGGTATTGTTTTGGAGGCTCTGGAATAAATCCCTCCTCCTTCTGAGAGAAGATCTGTGTTGTACGCTCCCCATCCCTTGACTGCTTCGAAAAGCCGAACACGTTCTTCATAGCTGACCTGTGGATCTGGATCCGGATCCAAGACGATGTGCATATGGTTAAATGCCGCGAGCAGCTTCATATTTTTATTGGGGAGTGTCTTTTGATCCAGATAGACGACCCCATTACCAAAAACATCGCCGGCGGGATCGCCAATACCAATCGCGGTAAATGTATCCGTTTCAGGATTGATACCTCGCTCAAGAAAGTGTCTCTTGGTCGTTTTCCAAGCTCCACGAGCGGTAATACCTACTTTTTTATGGTCGTATCCATTGGAACCGCCAGAAGCAAATGCATCTCCTAGCCAAAATCCATAAGAGATGGATAGTTTGTTGGCGGTATCGGACAGGTGTGCCGTTCCTTTGTCTGCCGCAACAACGAGATAGGGGTCAAGTGGATCGTGAAGAACAACGTTGGGAGGTGTGACGATATCATCGCCAACACGGTTATCTGTGATGTCGAGGAGACCTCGTACCAGTATTTGATACAACTCATCGGCTCGCGCTCGTCTTTGTCCTCGGTCTTGGATGTTCTCTTTCATTCGGAAGCCACCTTTGGCTCCTTCTGGAACAATGAGTACATTTTTGACCATTTGCGTGGAGACCAGATCCAAAACTTCTTTTCGGAAGTCGAACCGATCGGACCATCGAATACCACCACGAGCGATCTTTCCACCTCTAAGATGAATTCCTTCCATGGCGAAATGATGGATGTAGACCTCTACCATCATTCTTGGCTCAGGCATATTTTGAATTTTGGAGCACTCGAACTTGAATGAAAGATAGTGTTCTGTTTTATCTTCACGATAAAAGTTGGTTCGAAGCATACCATCAATTAGATTGTGAAATGTTCGAAATACTCGATCTTGGGCTTGTGAGGAAAGTTTTCGGATTTCATCCCATGATTCTTCTTTTGCAAGGTTATGGTCGGTGCTGCCCTGTAGTTTCGGATCGAATTTATGAGAGAAAAATTTCCAGAGAAGACGGAGGTTTTCAGGTGAAGAACACATAATTGACTGTGTTTGTTGAATGGAAAAAGGAAATGAAAGTTGTCGGGCATAATTATATAGCCCTCGGAACATATCCACTGCTTTCCATGATAGATTCGCTTGAATAAGCAGACGGTTCATCGGGTCGGAAGACATCTTCTTTTCGAAAACAGCTTCCATGCCTTCACAAAGTGATTCCGTTTGTGCAATAATATCTTTGGATGGAATGTTTCGTGAAGAAGCCAAACGGAAGCTGTCGATTGTCAACGTTTGTCCTGTTGGTAAGTATACAGGGTCTGCAAATTGGTCTACGATCCGGAATCCAAAGTTATCAATAACAGGCATCATATCCGACAAAAGAAGATTTTGATGTTGATAGACTCGAAGATAGAGTTTGTCATTTGTAGTGATTAGTTTCACGATTGGTCGGTTGATATCACGAACTCGTTCTAAATTTATGATATCAAGTGCTGCTTCATTGATGGGTCGACGCTGTTTGTATATCGGTTCGAAGGCCTTTTGATACAAAGAGACATATTGAAACGATTTCTCATCAGAGGAAAGGAGATCTGTCAATGATGTTTGAAGACGAGTGATCCAAGGAGTACAGATGTCGATAAGTTCATTTTCTATATCTGACTTTTCTTCATCACTGAGCGCATGTGTACCTGTAGCGAAGAAATGTAGGAGCATGGTATTGTATCGTCCTGCAAAAATACCATGGTCACAGTAGCTTGCACCTGTTCTCGTACGGATGACTTTCTCAAGATCTTTCCTTTTGTTTTCAGACCAATGCGAACGTGGCATTGCTGTGAGGATAAACGCATTGTCCGTACGTCCCATCTGTACAATACTTGCTCTGGCTTCTTGCTCTTGTTCTGATTCAAGAACCCGATCGATAATCATAGCGAGTTGTTTAATGTCTGTTGTGAAGAGAAACTCAGTGGGGAGAGAGTCAAATACATTGCAGATCCCTTTGTATCGATAGGTACCTGATTGACATCCATCTTGGAAAAGAAGATTCTTTAGGTTTTTTCTTAATACAGGAACTCTACGAGAAGATTGGGTTACAGCACGGTATGTGAACAGCCCTTGAATTCGAAGAAGTTCTCGTTCTTGTCCTACTTCGGTGGGAACATAAATGCATAGTTCATCAATTTGACCAAGTCGGTGTACGGGAGACTCTATGTTTCCTTTTTGTGCTGAGATCATGTCTTGCGTTGGGGTCCAGTTCAAGAGATGATCAGCGCTCCAATATTTTTCGACTGAAGAAGAAAGGAATCCGAGATTTTTTTCGCCAAATGACATAGCCATAAATACAAAGTTGTCTTCCAGAAGCCAGCGTAAGAAGGAAGCGCATTCTGCATATACATCTTGTTGATCAGGTTCTCGTTCACTCGTACGCGTAAAACGATCAACGACCTTTGAGACTGTTGATGTCATTTCGTTAAAGTCTTGTACCATAGATCGAGCAAGCTGAAGGGAGCTGTTGACTTTGGCTTGAATCTCTTCGAAGGTTTTGCCCATCGAGCCTTCTACCTCAAATCGAACAATGCTTTTGAGAGATGGAGAACGCTTTAGTGGTGTAGAAACTCTTTCCACATTGTTTTCTTCATTTCGATCTGCTTGTACCACGATATTGTATCCGGAGACGTTACTCGCTCCAATACTTTGAAGTTGCATTCGAATCGTGTCGACAATGAAAGGTTGATCCAGCATAATATTATGAAGGATAAAGCCTCTTTCCGAGGGGGTGATGTGCGTCGATATATCCTCTTGATTATGTGAACAAAGAAGTTCAAAGCTCTCCTTCAAAAAAACAGCTGTTTGTTCGGGTTTATATTTTGAGCGTATGGGAGCACGTAGTTGCAGTCCGGCCGAATCAATAAAAGACTTGAGTCCAGAATCATTGGAGTTAGAAAAAAACGAGAGCATTTTTTGTGTATAGCTAGCAGGCATGAGAACCTCATTTGGATTTGATGGTTTGTGGTCTTTTTCTGCTTAACGCAACAGATAAAAGTCGTCTCTTTCTTTTATGATGGATCAGGTATATCTGTGTTCTTTCCTATATAAATTGCACGTGCGTCATCTGATGTAAGGTCAAGAACCGATAGATTTTTTCCATAATGGGAGGATATCCCTGTGTCGATTCCAATGAGGGCTCCGTTACAGCGATAGGCGATTTGACCATCTCTTTGGGTGGTATGGCCGACGACCATTCGTTTGGCATCCAATAGTTTGAGTGCTCGGCTTAATTCTTTGCATGCAATGGACTCTTCATTTTTTAGGTATCCTCGATACCACAAAGGCCCATTAGAAGATAATATTTCTGCTTTGGAGCGAGATATTAGTGCGTTTTTAACCTGTAGATTAATATTTTCGATCCCAAGTTTTGCGTATTCTTCTGAGATTCCACCATGGACAAAAACGGTGTTGCCTACTTTTTTGACTGTATCATGAGTGAGAAACCATTCTCTCCAGATACCCTCTTTGGAAAAGGCGGACTTTCTCTTTTCCAGTCCACCAAAATCTTTGACGTCTTCTTGTGAGACATATCTCCAGTCTCCCATAAGATTCATCGATTCATGATTTCCGATAAGCGTAATGAGCTTTGAGTTGTGTTTGGGCGCATCCAATTCCAGCTGTTGTATAAATTTTAGGGTACCATTTCCATCGGGACCTCTATCGGTTAGATCCCCAGTTTGAACCAAGATCGTATTTTTTGCGATCCATGTATGGTTTTTGTTGATAATTCCAGCCAAAATCAAAACTTCTTTTGTCGCTTCTAAATCAGCGTGAATATCTCCAATGGCCAAGAGTCTATTTTGAGCCTTTTTGGGTTGGGGTTGTTCGATCATGCTTTGACATGATAAGACTAATGAGAAGAAGAGGTGAGGCATATGGATTCCTTGGAAAGTATTACTCAAAAAATTGTTCAACTATCCATTTCCACAAAAGATATAGAAAGATATCAAGTATATGGTGAAAAAAGAGACAGTGCATACTTAACGTCTGCGCTTGATAGTCGAAGTCGTTGGATGGGAGAAATTCAAAAAACAGAAAAGACTACGCTTGATTTGGTTTGGACTCTTTATTTTTCCAATAATCGAATGGCACAAAAAAGGTTTTTTGTCGATGAGAAGACGAATGTGGATGAATTGCTTTGTGAAATGAGAGAAGAAGCAACGCCTATCAATCAACATATGTTGTACACAACAACAAAGCATATGGTGATTCGCGAACATGGACTTGAAATTTGGGATCCTCGGTATCCCAATATTACAGACGAAGACAGAAAAGAAGTGATCGATTGGAATATGGAGGTGATCAAAGGAGCATCAAGCCGAGCGAAGGGTAGAGAGTTTCGTTTGGAAGAAACAGAGAAGATGCGCATATTCTATTCATCGGATGGAAGGAAAAGTACAGAGAAAAGTACCCACTTCTCTTTGTATGGTGAGGTAGAGTTGCAGGTTCGTCCTCCACGAAGAATGGGAGAGCTGCATACATCTCGTCATTTTGCAGATATTGCATCTCGACCAATATCGATAGGTATCGTTCGAAGTTTGGACAGTGGTGAGCGTCTAACCTCAATCTTGGAAGAAGAATATACAGTTGTGTTTGAAGGAAAGGTCGTAGCATCGTTAATATCGTCGATTTTGGGATGTTTTTCATATAAAAAAATCAAAGAGAAAGAAAGCTTTCTGCACAGATATATTGGTAAGAGAATCGGTTCTACAAAGCTTCATGTAATAGATGATGGCTCTCTCCCAAATGGAGTGAATACTCGTGCCTTTGATGCAGATGGCATACCTCCTCGACCAAGAACCTTGATATGTGAGGGCTTTATTAGAGACTTCTATGTTTTTACACAAGATGCTTTTGTCTATCAAGAAGAGCCTACTGGACATATGGGGATTGATGGTTCTCTTTGGGCTGGAAACATCATTATAAAGTCAGGGAGACGATCTTTAAATATGATACTGGCACCGGATGAAATTACCATTTATTGTACCCATCTTTTGGCTCCGATCCAATTTGATGAAAGCACTGGGGACATTGAAATGATTATTGGATGTTCAATGATGAGAGAGGGGGTTCGTAGAAGACTTCATGGCGTGGTTCTGAAAACACATGTGGTGAAAATCTTTGATGCGATAGACGAAATCGCAAATACACAAAGAAGAATAGATGCAGTAGATGTTAGTGACTGGGTTTTGCGAGACATCAAGTTTGAGTTTTTACAAGAAGAGTACGGCGAATAATGTTTTCTCTATGCGGTGATGAGAGAGGTTTCGATGTTTGATGTGATATATGGTCCAACAATTCAAAGATCCGCTCAGAGTGTACTTCGTTCAAGACAATTCGGACAACGGATTTTGGGTCACAAATTGCGTAATGAACAGCAAGTCGTCCAAGCTCTGCTAGACTCAAAGGAACGCCTATTCTTTGCAGAGCAGGGGCAGATTGGCGGCTGGAAATTCCTTGAACAGAGGATTCTTGGTGGTATCAATGTCGCGATGAATGTGCAGATCTTTGATGATGGGACATGGACAAATCCCAGTGTTCATACGTATCCTTTTGATGGGACTCTTTTGTTTTGTCCTGGACCTTTGTTGTCTCGTCCAGATTGTTGGGACTACAAGTTTATTGTGAGCGATGGTCGAATAGATCGTGGTAATTACGCAGCCGTATTGGAGGAGAGGATTCTTCCCCTTTTTCTATATGTTCAAGAAACAGCTTCAGAGCCCGCACTTGTATGCTTGCCGGGTTTGGGGTGTGGTATGTTTGCAGGTTCGTTCAAAGGTATGATTGATCACCTGTTCATTCAGACTGTCCAAGACATTTTACAGAGGCATCGAGATCGCTTAACAAATATTGCGATGGTGTATCACTATGCGTATGGTCCATATCAGTCTGAATTGAGATACGAAGAACAGATTTCTGATACACTTCGTTTTGTTCAATGGAGAAATGGTCCTTCGATGTTATCTCGACCTTCTGTTATCGATTCTGCTTTCGAAGATGATACACCTTTGTATAAGTTTGTGGCTTGGGATCACTTCTCTTGGCCAGGTAATGACTTTTTTGCGAATTCTCGCCAAACAGATGATGGGGTAAGTGCTGCAGCTACAT
>NYTD01000107.1 GCA_002683315.1 Deltaproteobacteria bacterium
ATGAGCTGCCTGACCTCACTGGCTACTGAGGAGTTAGCCCAGCGGATGATCATATTTCCCTGCCAATTAGGGTCGTCTATCTTCGTCTCAGCAGTTGACTGGGCAGCATCGCCCTTCTGTGCCTGCGTCAGATCTGATTGATGATGAATGATTTTTTGTTCCTCTGGGGTGAAAAGAGGTGGAGAACATGCCAGAGAGAAAAAGATCATTCACAGCACACAACAGAATAGGTTGCTTGATCGACAGAGCCTTCTTCCGTGACGTAGATGTTGATGTCCCAATCTCCTTCCATGGCAAAAATCATTCCAGTGGATGTGTATAGATCATTCGTATTGGATGTTGTGGGGGTTTGCCCCATTCCATGACCGTGTTCTGGCATTTCTGCATCAACAAACACTTCTTCAGGGGTGATGGGGGATCGTTCAAGGTTCATTATGGTAAATACAAAATTAAATTCTTCATTGAGTGGGAAATCAACGGTTTCACGAACAACAATAAATGTTTCCTTTTGACTAACGGCTTCTGTGATAGATTCTGAACATGCAAGTATAAAAAAAATCATGGCTTACTCCTATTTGTATTGATGTCGATTTACTCTTCTTCCATACGTCGAAAATAACCCAACCGCCAGTCATTGGCGCCATGATTGTGAATATGGAGTTGGATCATATCTCCCTCTTTTGCATCCACAGGAAATGGACCTTCATAAAAGAAAAACTCGGCAGACGCTGGGATCGACTCTTCTGTTTCCCAAAAAGTAACACCATTTATCAGCAAAGCGGCATGAGCGGTCGCTGGTTCTTCTGCCCATAGTCCCGTATGTAGAAGTAGGAAATCAGCCATGGCTCCTTTGGGAACATCTTGGAGTAAGGGGAAATCAATTAACGCATAATTACATAAATCTGTTTCCACTTCCAGCTGCGCGCTTTCAATTTGAAGGGAATTGGGAGCACATTCGATCAACTCTGGTTGATGATCAATGAGCGGATCTGAATTCAAATCTCCAAATCGCCAATCCTCAAGATCAATAAGGACAGGTGAAAACGGAGGGGTGCACGATAGAATGATCGTGAAAATCATGATTAATTAAATGAGACCAATGTGAATCCAAAGCACATTTCTTCATCTGTTCTCTCTCCATTTGATATATCAACAGGTGGATTGTGAATGATATTTGGATTCTCTGCGCTGTTGTTCCATGTGCAAGAGATATTGAATGGAGTATCGGCGGGTACTTCTACCTCATCATGAAAAATATAGGTAAGTTGATTTTCAAAGTCGTAATGATCCGACTTTGCAAGGCATTTCTCTTCTTCTCCTTTTCCGATCGAGAAAGAATACGCATCTCCCAAAACATGCATGTGCGGGAAGATGCCCCAAATTTTATATCCGATGGGTAGGGTTATATCATCTGTTACGGTATAGGCCTCTTCACCTGCAGGAATTGTGAAGTCAGTTGTCCCAAGTGGGAACATCTGTACAACATGATCAACAGAATCAGTTGTTCGAAATGCCACACCACTTTGATCAGATTGTTTGTGCGCATCAGGATTTTGATAGTAGTGTACTTGCACAACAATGAATTCATCGGGCATAACAAGCATACCCGCATCTTTATTTAATTCAACAGGACGCATTCCCGGTGCCCATCCAGAGAGCATGGCGCCGTGCTCAAAATTCCGGATGAACGCTCCTCCTCTACGAATGCAACCTTTGCCTTCTGGACGATTGGAATCTATAATGATTCCTTCAGAATCTCCTTTTGCGATTACGACGTGATGGACGAGCTCGTGATTGTCAATCACGGGGTGTACTGCTGTTATATAGAATGGTTCTGTTCTATTATGTGGAATCGAAAAACAACGATATTCATTTCCGGGGTTGTTTTCTGAAGAAAATGATGGAGTGTACGGTTCTGTCATCATAACGGTGAGATCTGCGTCTTCAAGTTCAAAGGTTTTGCGGTCATATTCTAATGCAGTGGAAGGATCTCCTTCTTCCATTCCTTGTTCGATCCACTTTGATATGAGATCTTTGTCTTCTTGGGCAAGATGCAAGACTTCAGAGCCTTTGTAGTCACGACAGTTTGGGTCTGCAACAGGAGGGGGCATTCGTCCATCGTGTACCGATGCAGAGATTAGTGGAGCCATCATACGTACATTCTCATATGATGTAAAATCTCCTAGACCTTGTCCTTCTTCATTGTGACAGGCTACACAATTGTTTTCCAAAATAGGTTGGATGTCCTCATAGAAATCGACGATTTCTGCATAGTTCGGTTCTTCAAAGGAATCTTTTTTTTCAGAACAAGCGAGAAGAAGCGCTACCATGACCAATAATATTTTTTCCATTGGATTTCTCCATATATAAAACAGCTATTCACATATTTTATCATTCATTTTTGGGGTAGTCGATACAGATTATACAAAAGTGCTTCGATGTGTCTGTGGAATCTAGTCGAATTCAACGTAGATTCTTGAATATCTCCTTAGAGAGAAACAAATCGAAAGATACTTATGGATTGACCTGTATCAACAACGATAAGACGAGAATTGGGAATGTTGTGTAGTGTCGTTGTAAATGTAAAAGGCAGTGGTAGTGAAGAGAACTTCCTCTCTTCTAGATCCCATGCGATGATTCCTTCAGGTACAGCTGTCGCAATAACACTGCAGTCACTGGTAAGGGCAATGAGATGGTTGAGCCCCCAGATGTTCTGTAAGGACTCTTTATAAATACTGTTGAAGTGTCTTCCTTCTCTACGTTCGAGAAGAAGAAGATGGTTTTCTTCTAGTGAAACCATACGTTCACAATTCTGACTTATTGCCATTGGTTCATGAAGAGATTGGAGTAGCTGAAATTGTTTGTTGAGATCAAGACTCCATAGATCAACAGCATCAAGAAGCTGGATCCCTTGTTTTGTAGAGCACATGTCCAAGATGGCTGTCGTCATCTGTTCTGTATCCTCATCCATATTCGTAGAATCAACCAACGAGAGTAATTCTTGATTTTTCTCAAGATCCCAAACGAGAATCTTTTCACGATTGCATAGAATCAATCGCGTTTGATCCGGACTGAGAAAGGAGATCGGAATGTCATCTGTTGAAAATGGGATGGCATGTGTCGCATTTCCTTGATCATCGATAACATGGGCTATTTCTCCTGAGAAGGCAACACAGGTTTCTTCTTGAGCGCATAGAGATTCTATAGCCTGAGAAAGGGTGTGTACCTCATACTGTGTGTCTTCTCCTAGTTCCCAATGATACAGTTTACCGTTGTTCAGTCCAAATGCGATGATATCGTCCAGTAGAGGAACAGCGCAGCAGATTGAACTGGGAGGAGACCAAGAAGAGGATTTTGCTCCTGTGTGTGGATTCCATACTGTCACCAGATCCTGATCCACATCCAAAATATAGGAACCATCAGACGGCATAATGATTCCGATTCTATTGGGATCAAAGCCTAGTTCTGTATCATCTTTTTGTAATTGTGAAACTCTTAATAGAGAAGCCCAGCGGGCATCGAATAAGATATTGTCAACTGCTTGTTGTACATCTTCCCAACCTTCACAAAAAGCTCTGTCTCGCCAAAGAACAAGAAATTTTTGTGGTTCAGATTTTAGATCCCAATTTTTCAGACGGGAAAATTCTTCATTGAGTGCTTTATAGAGAGTAAGAGAATCTGGATGAGTATCTTCTTTGAGTACATCTAAGATCTCTTGAAATGTTTTTTTTCGAAGACTCTCTTGTAGGCATTCTACATCCCAATACTTATGTCTTGATGTTCGACGTTGATCTTCGAGAACTTGCTTTGCGAGTAGTTGTGCATTGGAATCATGGGCTGTAAATGGGATTTGCCAAAGTGCTGCATCTGATGAACTCATGGGTCAACCTCCGTTAATAATTGAGCACTGCGCATCTGTTGGTTGAGCCATAGAAATTTTTGCTGATCGATGATCTCTTCTAACATTTCTTTTGTATTTTCGAAGACATCTGTGCTTGATGTCCATTGAAGAGTGTTCATCAATGTTCCAAGTGGACTTTTAGACTGCTCGTTTTTTCTTTTTTCTGCGCTTTTTATGACGGATCGTAATTTTGCGATTTTACGCACAAGACGAACAAGATTATCGGCTTCTTGTGTGACGGGGATATCTTCTTCTTGGCGCAAAGAGCAAAGTTTTTCTAGATCTTGTTGTACATATGCTTGGTTTATTTTGGACATTCGTGCGATACGTTCTTGGCGCTTTTCGCTGTCTGTTTCTACATCTGGGTGAAAACGAATCAACAGTGAATGATATGTAGTAAACAATTCTTCTGTAGGGAGGGATTCTTCATGGATGGTTGGATAGACTGATATCTTTGGTTTCATGAATGATGAAGATATAAGCTCATGGGTGATAGATTGCTGTTGAACACGGATATCTCGTAGTTTCTCCATTTGTTCATTACTGGTTTTTATTCGTTGTTGCCATCGCTCTAGTCGGGTATACATAGGTATGATTTCTCGAGATAGTTGGATAGAAAAGTGACGAATGCGAAGATAATCTTTTGCAAACTGAAGCTCGGTATCGATCAACTGTTTGGTTAGATCTTGTATTTCTTTTTGCTTTTCTTCTATTTCTTGTTGCTCTGGATTTATGGACACAGCTACCTCAAAAGACCGGTGGGATCAAATCCTATGGAAAACGAAAAGTAGACCATACGTTCTACTTGTGTTGGTGGGGTTTATGGTGTGGAGTGGAGTGGTACATCGTGGGCATGTAGCTCTCGATACTCCATGGTTGGTTATCAACAACCCTATACTCGCACAAGGTTCCTATAACCAACTTGGGATCATATTTACAGATCTTTCTTTGGGTACAAGACAGACCTTGGGTGCCGAATATTTACCCATTCGTGATGTCAGTGTGTTGCTGGACTTTGCTATTTTTGGTAAAAACCTAGCGGGTCACCACCTCCATAATCTTATTTTGTACTTGGCCTCATGTTGTATTCTCTTGTCTTGTTCAATGACTCTTTTCGGACGAGATCGGATTGTATGGCTAATGATTTTATTGTATACATTGATGCCGGTTCATGTTGAAAACGTCGCGTGGTTGGCATCAAGAAAAGATGTTCTATCTCTATTTTGGGGAATGTTGGCTGTTTGGACATACCTAAGATCTTCCCGTCCGATATTGTGGGCAACGTTGTATTGTGTCCTTGCATATTTATCTAAGAATACATCTGTTGTGATCCCTGTTATTTTGGTGGCTTTATCCATCGTTCACAAGAAGGAAGACTGGCTGAGATCTTCATGGTGGATACAATGGATCCCTTTGGTTATGGTACATGGTTTGATGTTGTTCAACACTATGGAGGTTGGAAGTCAGATGGGAATGCTGACAGAGCATCGAGCAACCACAGCCCTTGGGGTTTTGAGTATAACAGCACAAGTATGGTGGCATTACTTGTGCTCCATGCTTGTACCGACTTCTTTGAGTGCATATTACATAGAGCCGATCGCGCAATGGAATCTTTCCGCCATTGCTGGTTTTGGACTGATCATCTTGGGTGTAATGGCACCTATTTTTTATAGAATGAAGGCGTTTGTTCTCGGGCTTATTTGGATCTTTTGGGGGCTTCTCCCTGTATCGCAAATTGTTCCGATTCAAAATCTTATTGCTGATCGTTATTTGTTGTTTCCCTCCATTGGTTTTGTATGGATATTGTTGTATTTTTTGCAACGCACAAACTTTCGATGGATGATCTGGATGGGAGTTGTTTTTTTTGGATTACAAACCTATAAAAGGATCCCCATCTGGCACGGAAGTATTCCTTTTTGGATGGATCTTACGAAAAATCAACCAACCTTGGTACAAGGATGGGTGGGTCTTGCTGGACAGTACACGAAACAAGGAAAATGGAATCAATCAGAGACGGTTCTTCGAGAAGGGCAACAAAAGGTTTCTAAGGCAAAAGACCATGCTCAAATTCATCAAGGACTGGGTTTGTTGGCGTATCGGCAAAACGAATACTCTCAAGCAGAGTTAATGCTTGAGTTGGCGATACACGAAGATTCTACTCTTCGGAAAGCACAAAATAATCTTGTTCAGGTATACAGAAAGCTTGATAAAAAAGAAAAGGCGTATGAGACTTCTAAGAGATTGTGTACAGAGCATCCGCTATATGATGTGGGATGGAATACACTTGGTGTTTTGGAAATGGAGCGAGGTGATTTGCAAGCGGCACAAGAAGCTTTTCTTCGCTCGTTAGAGATTCGACCTGTTTCTATTTCAGTATGGGTCAATATGGGAAATGTAGCATTTTTGGCCAAAGATTATCACATTGCCCAATATTGGTGGCAGCGTGTCTTATTGGAAGACTCCTCTCATGCTCATGCACAAAATGGTTTGAAGGAGATCAAGAGACTGGAAAGCATGAATCCCTAGTTATCTACTTGTACAGTGCAATGATTCGGTCATTTAATGGAGAACCAC
>NYTD01000108.1 GCA_002683315.1 Deltaproteobacteria bacterium
CGGGAAATGGTCCAACACCAGATGATCCACAAGGACGCTTGTCGATCGAGATTGGCGCAGACGAGCAAAGCGATGTCATTCTTGAAGTGTCTGATGACTACACACCGCCATCACCTCCAGGTGGGGCTCCAGAACAAAATAAACCTCCAAAAGATGGGCAACCTCAAGATGGGCAACCTCAAGATGGGCAACCACAAGGTGGGCAACCACAAGATGGGCAACCGCAAGGTGGACAACCACAAGGTGGACAACCAGATGCAAATCCCGGAACAGTGGCTCCATCTCAAGGACAGCCAGGACAGCAAGAAACCCAAAACCCTCCCAAAGAACAAGATGGGCCTCCCGCTGATGACGGATAGTTTCCAAGCATTGATTTTTCAAAGCTGTGCACAATATCTCACTCTAGGCGATTATGTCCACTCCAAACATCAGTCTTATTGTTCCCGTATTTGACGAAGAAGATAATCTAAATCCCCTACACGAGCGGATACAAACGGCGCTCTCTAATTTAAACTTTGAGGTTATCTACATCAATGATGGCTCACAAGATCGTTCTGCTGAAATCTTGGATAATATCGCAAAAAAAGACGAACGAGCGAAAGTCATTCACTTCGTTCGCAATTACGGTCAAACTGCTGCATTAACTGCCGGTATTCGATTATCTCGCTCTGAGATTCTCATCACGCTGGATGCAGACTTACAAAACGACCCATTCGACATACCCCATATGCTTGAAGAGCTAAAAGATTGCGATGTGGTCTGTGGATGGAGAAAAGACCGAAAGGATAATTTTATTGTTCGAACCCTACCATCAAAAGTCGCCAATGCATTGATCTCTAGATTATCCAACGTACATCTCCATGACTATGGGTGCACCTTGCGTGTGTACAAGAGAACCTATATCCATGACATACCACTCTACGGAGAGATGCATCGATTTATCCCTATCTACGTGACCTGGGCTGGAGCCAAGATAAAGGAGATTCCTGTTCGACATCATCCCAGAACAGCAGGATACAGTAAATACGGACTATGGAGAATCCCCAAAGTCCTCCTCGACCTCACAACACTAAAATTTTTAAGAGACTTCTTTGTCACTCCAATTTACTTTTTTGGCTGGGTGGGAATTTTTATTGCTCTTTTTGGTCTTTTTTGTGGATTAGTGGGAACCTATTTATGGTTCCAACCCGACCATACGGAAATGAGTATGATCTTGCTTGTTCTGGCTCCCACTTCTCTGATGTTTGCGCTCATTGAGGTTACACTTGGAATTATCGCAGAAGTACTGATCCGAATGCACTTTGAAATTCAAAAGAAAGAACCCTATCGCATTGCCAAAACAAGAAATATGGAGAATTCCTAATGTGTGGGATTATTGGACGGTTCCACCCTAAAACCCCGAATCCTCCACATCCCATTCACCCACAAAAAATCGCCCATAGAGGACCAGACGAGACTCATATACTGGAGTATCCTTCTCTAACAATGATCACACATCGATTATCGATTGTTTCTCGTGATGATGGCAGACAACCCATTGACGATCCCAGAAGCGATTGGGTTGTGAGTATGAATGGGGAAATATATAATTACAAAGTCCTATCAAGGGAAGCTACTGCAAACGGCTATCCTCCGCAAAACCCTTCTGACACTGCAACAATTGCTTCTTTATTGTGTTTCCTCTCTCTTGATCAAGTACTGAAAAGAATGAGAGGGATGTTTGCTCTTGCCCTCTTTCACAAACCAAGTCAAACTCTGTACCTTATTCGTGATCGAATGGGCGTAAAACCATTGTATTGGAATCTAAGGGACGGACAAATCAGTTGGTCTAGCGAGCTTTCGGGACTACCAACACAAGGATTGAAAGTCAATCCAATCGCTGCTTCACAGTTTTTACTTTTTGAGTACGTTCCTGCTCCTCTGACCATTCTTGAGCAAACATACAAGCTTCGTCCTGGTTTCCTGATTAAATTTTCCGGCTCCCAATCCAAAGAAGAACAATGGTATCACCCTCCACAGATATCAGATGAGACACATCGAGATATTGTCCCTTGGGAAAAGTCTTTTTCATTTTCGTTGCAAAGTGCACTTGGTTTACGTATTCCTGATGACCTACCTACTGTGATCCAACTTTCTGGAGGCTTGGATTCTTCTTTGATTGCTGCATTACTACCGAAACCACAAGAATCTTTGGCCTATACATTATCCATTGAGGAAGCCGGTATTAGCGAATCACATAAGGCAAACATCGTTGCAAAGCATATTGGAATACCTCTTAAAACCATCTCATTTCATCGAAAAGAATTTTTGAATACAGCACACGATGCACTTAATCATTTGAGTGAACCTCTTGCCGATAGCTCTGTCCTTCCCTACTGGATATTGATGAAACAAATGAGAGATGATGGTATCCGATGTGTCATCAGTGGTGATGGAGCCGATGAGTCCCTGGGAGGATACCCTACATATGGTGCTCTTCTTTGGGCCAATCGTATCCGGCCATTTCAATCATATTTATCCTCGTTCCTCTCTCGTTTCCCCAGAACAACCAAGCCTCTTTCTCGTAGAAACATGGCCAAACGAATGGTCGAAGGACTCCACAAAAACTGGTGGAAACAACAGTTACTATGGATGGGTGCATGGAATCCAAAAGAACTCATACATGGAAATCAAGAAGACATCTGGAACAGCTCTCGTTTTTGGGCAGAGCACGCGCAAGGAAATCCTCTCTCTCGAGCACTATATTTCGATCAGCGCACATACCTTGCTGAAGGTGTTCTTCAAAAAGTTGATCGCATCAGCATGGCATTTGGAATCGAAATTCGCTCTCCGTTTATGGATGATCGCTTCGTGGAATTGATGGCTACCCTCCCTCAAAACTGTAAGCGCCCAAGCAAAAAGATCATACGCAACATGCTCAAAAAGAACAACATGCCTCGATCAATATTTAATCAATCCAAACAAGGCTTTGGTGCACCGCTTGGTGCTTGGATTTCCGATCTTCACTTTTCCAAAGACCAAGTTTCTTTACTCTCTCCATACCTCTCACCTGATGTTCTTCACAAAGCGATCAACGATCACAAAGAGGGATATGTAGACAATCGTAGAAAGATCTGGAGTGCCTACTGCTTGGGACTTTGGCTAGAAAATCGAAAATACGACACCTGAAAAGATCTCCATAATGGATACACCACACTTGGAATCGGTACAGGAGATGGTTTCGGTACTGCCTTTTTCGTTACAACCACAGCATGTATATCAATAGCCGGCTTATAACAAAGCCCTTTTTTACATCCTTGATAGCGAACTTCTACTTTGGGGACATATGATCCATCTGCACCAACTGTAAAGGGTACATTGATTACAATCGTCTCTTCATAGTGCTCTCGATATTGTGATGGATTGGCAGGATCTGACTGGAATAAACCTTTGGGCAATTCTGGCTCGTAAAACGTCACACCGTTTGATTCAACAGCTTGAATAGACATCATATCTTTATATAAATGATATCCTTTTGGGATTGCGATCAGAACCTCCATGGTTCCTTGATTGGTATTGGTCAACGTGATGGGAGCGATCTCTGAACGAAATGGATTTTGCGCAGCCCAAACGGAGGAAATCAAAAAGAAAAACATAAACACATCCATACAATTACGATATTACATGCCTGTATAGCATACATCCATACACCATCACTTCATTTTTTATTCAAGAGTAAACAAAGAAGATGAGCAAAGAATTACGTCAAGACAATCATTCATCAATCGAAAATAGTAAGGTTCTCGTGTTGATTCCCGCATTCAACGAAATGGAAATCATCGCACAAACCATCGATGCCATCCCTACAGAATTCGACATCTTGGTCATCAACAATGGAAGCACCGATCAGACCTCGTCAATTGTTCGTACAACACGAGCTCTAATTGTCGAAGAAAACAGAAAAGGATATGGACAAGCCGTATATACCGGTATTTTAGAAGGGATTCGTAAAGGATATCGTGTGGGTGTAATTTACGATGCCGATGCCGCCAATGACCCAAAAGACATTCATAAGGTTACCGATCCCATCTGTGCACAAAAATATGATCTATGCATTGCACAACGAACCAAACTTGCGCAAGAAGGTTCACTTACCTCCGTACAAAAATTTGGAAACCAGCTTTCCACATTTCTTATCAAAAAGATTACGGGCTATCCCTTTTCAGATATGGGCTCCATGCGAGCCTTTTCACTACAAAACCTCAAAGATCTTAAGCTCGAAGATCGCGGATTTGGTTGGAACATTGAGATGCAGATCAAAGCTGTTCGAAAAGACTGGAAAATATTAGAGCTGGATCTCCCCTACCGAAGACGCTCGGGCGGAGAATCCAAAATTTCCGGTAACCGTCGTGCTGCAGTACAGGCCGGATGGGTTATTCTTTCTACGGCGCTTCGCTATGCCCGATAGCACACAAAGAATCGTCCTCATCGGAAAAGACGCTATTCCAGGTCAGGTTAAAACACGTCTTCAGCCCGATATTTCAGCCAATAATGCTGCACATATATATAAAGAAATTGCGATACATATCTGCCAAACGGCATTGGAAACAAATATCCCTGTTGAGATCTCTTTTCGTGGCGATACATGCAGCACGTTTGCCAAAAAACTCAAAAATCTAGGCTGTACACTCTATGTGCAGACTCATTACGACTTGGGTTCTATTATTCATAGAGCACTTCATCGAGCAGATCGAGTGGTCGCAATGGGTATGGACATGCCTTTGATAACAACCACTGAAATCTATGATGCCATGAATCGTCAAGAAATTGTTTTTGGACCTGCTGAAGATGGTGGCTATTGGTTGATCGCTGCGAAAAAACCGATAAGGAGAATCTTTGAAGATATTGATTGGTCTACAGATCAAGTTCTTGCACAAAGCACTCAGCGATGTCAAGACAACAATATCGCTTTCTCTTTTGCATCAACGCATTACGATATCGATACTGGCGCAGATCTCACTCGCCTCCTTGACGATCCTCTTCTCCCCTCCTCTCTCCACAATAGGATACATCCATATGCCCTTAGTTAATGTTATTCCTCCCAACACAAAACACATCCATATCATGGGCATTGGCGGTACAGCCATGGCCGCACTTGCTGGTGTTTTAATAGATGAAGGCTATCATGTGACTGGTTCTGATGGAAATGTCATCTACCCTCCGATGAGCGATGTTCTTGAATTATTGGGAATCGAAGCCATGATCGGATACAATGCCAGCAATCTTGAACCAAAACCGGATCTGGTTGTTGTTGGTAATGTTGTTCGCGCAATATATGAAGAAGCGCAGGCGATACTTGCATCTGACATTCCATATATAAGCTTCCCTGCCCTTCTTGGCGCGGCATTCATCGAAGGAAAAAGAAGTATTGTTGTAGCCGGAACACACGGAAAGACAACCACTTCAGCCATTACATCATGGCTCTTAGAAGCAGCCGGTAAAGAGCCAGGATTTCTCGTCGGTGGAAAAATGGCCAACTTCACAAGAACAGCAAGAGCGGGAAAAGGTGATTTTTTTGCCATTGAAGGTGATGAATACGACACAGCATTTTTCGACAAAGGGCCAAAATTTCTTCACTACCGCCCCAAAACTGTAATTTTAACCAGTGTCGAATTTGACCATGCCGATATATACCGAGATTTGGATCATTGTAAGGAGTCTTTCAAAAAACTGTCTGCCGCTGTACCTGAAGACGGAACCATTGTCGCAAGATGGGATCATGAAAACGTTATTGATTGCGTCAAAGATACAAAAGCAGAAATTCGTCGATATGGCCCTGGACAAGTATGGGATGGAAAAATTGAATCTGTCGACACCGAAAAAGGAATGATGCGCTTCTCTGTTCTTCACAAAGGAGAAGTATATGGAACCTTCGACAGCATCATGGTTGGAGAGCACAATCTATATAACCAAGTTGCAATTGTTGCCGCACTTGATGCAAACGGGTGTACAGCTGATGATCTCAAAAAAGGATTTGAAAGCTTTAGAGGTATTCAACGAAGACAAGAACTACTAGGAAGCCCATGTAACATTTCAGTTATTGACGACTTCGCTCATCACCCTACAGCAGTGAAAGTAACGCTTGAGGCTCTTCGATTACGGTTTGGAGAACGAAGATTATGGGCTATATTTGAACCTCGAAGTGCAACATCGAGAAGAAATATCATGCAAGATGAGTTTGCCGCTTCATTTGATTGTGCAGACGTCGTCGTCATCGCACCACCCTACAATCAATCCAATATTCCAGTGAAAGAACGTCTTGACCCACATACTCTTGTTCGAAAGATTCATGCACGAGGCAAAGAAGCATTTCTTTTTGGAGATGCACCATCCAATGTAGATTCATGGACAGCACAAGATTCAGCCAGCGCCATTGTTCGTTCTGTTCTGGCTCAGGCAATGCCTCATGATGTTATCGCCATCCTATCCAATGGTGGCTTTGGTGGAATTCATAAAAAGTTCATTCACGAAATCCCCAACATCATCAAAAAATAAAATAATTTTATATTCTCATTTTAGGTCAAAATGTGACCGCTATTTTGTTGCCTTCTCTGCACAAAATGATACTATACAAGTGTTCACTAAGCTTGTATCTTTTTGAGACAATCTTTTGTAAACAATCATCACAATCACAAGGAAACAACCCTCATGAAATCAAATCAATCTCCACAAAATGAAAGTCAAAGAATAAAAGCCATTGATGCTGCCATTAGCTCCATTGAACGTCAATTTGGAAAAGGCTCCATCATGCGCATGGATGACAAAGCCATTGAAGCCATCCCATGTGTCTCTACTGGTTCTTTGGGAATCGATATAGCACTCGGTATTGGCGGATTCCCTCGCGGACGAATCATTGAGATTTACGGTCCGGAAGCTTCTGGTAAAACGACTCTCACTCTTCACGCTATCGCAGAATGCCAAAAAGCTGGTGGTGTATGTGCATTCATCGATGCCGAGCACGCACTGGATGTAAATTATGCACAAGCATTGGGTGTCAATGTTCCGGAACTTCTCATCGCACAGCCCGATCATGGTGAACAAGCTCTCGAAATCGCAGATACTCTTCTTCGATCCAACGCCATCGATATGATTGTTGTTGACTCTGTAGCTGCTCTTGTACCCAAAAACGAGCTTGAAGGTGACATGACCAACATGTCTCCTGGTATGCAAGCTCGATTGATGAGTAAGGCCATGCGTAAACTTACTGGTGCCATCAATAAATCAAACACCATCATCGTATTCATTAATCAACTCCGTATGAAGATTGGCGTTATGTTCGGCTCACCAGAGACCACTACCGGTGGTAATGCACTCAAATTTTACTGTTCTGTTCGTTTGGACATTCGTCGAATCGGATCCATCAAGAAAGGAGACTCTGTCCTCGGCAACCGAACACGAGTCAAAGTCGTCAAGAATAAAGTGGCACCACCATTCCGTCAGGTTGAGTTTGATATCTTATATGGAAAAGGAATCTCTAAAGTTGGTGAAGTCATCGATCTTGCGACCGAAAATAAAATTGTCTCTCGAGCTGGTTCTTGGTACTCCTATGGAGAAACTCGTATTGGTCAAGGTCGCGACAATGCCAAACAATATCTAGAAGACAACCCCGAAGTATTCGCAGAAATCGAAAAGAAAGTTCGCGTTATCTACGAACTCCCTGTTGATAGTCCAAAAGACAAGAAAAAAGAGTCCAAAAAGAAATCCAAGTAACACTATTCCTTGTGTGTAGGGTCCCCGAAATGGGGGCCCTTTTTATTTTATAATGCATAAGAAAAGAGGAGGTACACATAAAAATCACATACGCGTCACGCCTTTTTCTCTACCCTTAGATAACGGAATACGATAAATGCATGTTTCCCTTTGTCTATCGGATAACAAGATGAAATCAGCTGACATTCGCAATACTTTTCTCCATTACTTTCAATCTAAAGGACATACGTCCGTTGCCAGCTCTAGTCTCATTCCTTCGAATGACCCCACACTGTTTTTTGTAAACGCCGGTATGGTTCAATTTAAAGACTGCTTTCTAGGAAATGATAAACGAAACTATACACGTGCGACCAGCGCCCAAAAATGTCTACGCGTGAGTGGTAAACACAACGACTTGGAAAATGTCGGTGTCACTCCTCGACACCATACACTGTTTGAGATGCTCGGAAACTTCTCTTTTGGTGACTATTTCAAAGAAGAAGCCATCACATTTGCATGGGAGTTTCTTACCCAAATTCTCAAAGTGGACAAAAGCAAACTTTGGATCACCATCTATGAAAAAGATGATGAGGCTGAAAAAATTTGGAAGGCGATCCCCGACGTCGATCACAATAAGATTCAAAGACTTGGCGAGAAAGATAACTTTTGGTCGATGGGAGATACTGGACCTTGTGGACCATGTACAGAAATTCATTACGATCACGGACCTGAATTCGGTGATGATCCCAATGGGCCTGCCGGAGAAACAGACCGATATGTAGAAATCTGGAATTTGGTCTTTATGCAGTACAATCGTGATGCGCAAGGAACTCTTCATCCACTCCCCAACCCTTCCATCGATACAGGTATGGGACTGGAACGAATCGCTGCCATTCTGCAAGGAGTGTATTCCAACTACGATACAGATGCCTTTCAGGCCATCATTCAACAAACAGCTCAACTTGCACATATTCAATATGGTGCATCTGCGGAAAGTGATGTTGCTCTTCGTGTGATAGCCGATCACGTTCGTGCGGTCACATTCCTTGTCGCAGATGGAGTCATGCCATCGAATGAGGGGCGAGGATATGTATTACGAAGAATCGCACGAAGAGCCATTCGATATGGTGTTCGTATCAATCTTAAAGAGCCTTTTTTATACAAAGCAGCCCAAACCGTGATTGCGCAATTTTCTTCTCTATATCCTGAACTTGAGGAGAGAAAAGCATTTCTACTTGAAGTGATCAAGGGAGAAGAAGAACGTTTTGCACAAACCTTAGAGCGAGGTCTACAGATTCTTGAAGAATCATTTGCTCAAAACAAAGAAAGCAAGACTATATCTGGAGATACAGTCTTCACACTACACGACACCTTTGGATTTCCAATGGACCTTACAGGTTTAATCGCACAGGAGCGAGGCTTCACCATTGATGAAGAAGGATTTCACGCACGAATGGCACAACAAAAAGCCGCTGGAAGAGCCAATTGGAAAGGATCCGGTCAAGAATCAATATCTTCATCCATACACGAACTTGCAAAAGAAAATCCAACAACATTTATCGGATACGAAAATCTCTCGTATACAAGTACGATACAACAGATTCTTGATATAAACCACCAACCTGTCTCTACACTAGATCAAGGTTCCAAGGGATATGTTCTTGTACAACAAACACCTTTTTATGCTGAAGGAGGTGGTCAAGTTGGTGATACAGGAATCTTCAAGACAGAAAGAGCACAAGGAATCATACTTGATACACAAAAACCTCTTGGAACTTCTTTTTTCCATCATGTACAAGTCGAACATGGTTCACTTTCCGTATCATCCATAGAACTGATGGTAAATGCTCAATCACGAGCAAACATTCGTAGAAATCACACAGCAACACATCTACTGCATGCAGCTCTGAGAAACATATTGGGTACCCATGTTGCACAAAAAGGTTCATTGGTACAAGCAGACCGACTTCGATTTGACTTTTCGCATCATAAACCTTTGACGAATGAAGAAAAATCTGCGATTCAATCACTTGTACAAAAAGAAATCTTTCACAACATATCATTGAATGTAGAAGAATGTACCCAAGATGAAGCCAAATCCAAAGGAGCGTTGGCTCTTTTTGGTGAAAAGTATGGGGATACGGTTCGTGTTGTTTCTGTGCCTGGATTTTCGACAGAATTATGTGGCGGAACACACGTTGAATCTACCGGAGAAATTGGAGCATTTCACATCCTCTCAGAATCTGGCGTAGC